>NZ_JBHTRF010000118.1:0-18490 GCF_042796115.1 Kitasatospora sp. NPDC056446
GGCTTGTGCCCCGGGGTTTTTCCCCCCCGGGCGGGGCCGCGGGGCCGGCCCGGCCCCCGCACCGGGGGGGCCCCCCGGGGGGGGCGGGGGCGGGGGGGCCCCGCCGAGGCGTCCGGCGATCAGACCTTGAGGTACTTGCGCAGCGTGAAGAACGCCGCGATGCCCGCCATGCCCATACCCACCACGACCAGCAGCGGTATCACCGCGAGCACCGAGCCGAGGCCGATGAAGTGGATGAACTGCACCCGGTCGGCCAGCCAGTTCTGGACGAAGAAGTGCCCGCCGACCAGCAGTCCGGAGGCCATCGCCGCGCCGAGCAGCGCGGCGAACGCGGCCTCGGCGATGAACGGCATCTGGACGTAGAAGTTCGAGGCACCGACCAGGCGCATGATGCCGGTCTCGCGCCGCCTGCTGTACGCCGACACCCGGACGGTGTTGACGATCAGCAGCAGGGCCACGAAGAGCATCAGCACCATGATCACGAAGGCCGCCGTCTGCAGGCCGTTGAGCAGGCCGAACAGGTTCTGCAGGATCTTCCGCTGGTCCTCGACCGACTTCACGCCGGGCTTCCCGGCGAAGGCGCTCTGGATCACGTCGTACTTGGTCGGGTCGTTGAGCTTGACCCGCCAGGACTGCGGCATGGCGTCCGGGCCCAGGACGGGGATGAGCGGGTTGTCCGGGTTCATCTCCTTCCAGTGCTTGTACGCGTCGGCCGAACTCTCGTAGGTGGACGACTGGACCACCGAGTTCATCTTCTCCAGCTGGTCCTTGATGTCCTGGACCTGCTGGTCGGTGGCCGCACCCTTGTCGCACTGGGGCGAGTTGCGGGCATCCGCCTTCGTGCAGAAGTAGATGCTCACCTCGACCTTGTCGTACCAGTACCCCTTCATGCTGTTCACCTGGTCGCGGACCAGGAGCGAGGAGCCGGCGAGGGCGAGGGAGAGCGCGACACTGACGACGACCGCGATGGTCATCGTCAGGTTGCGTCGGAGACCCACACCGATCTCCGACAGGACGAACTGGGCACGCATGCGGAACAACTCCAGGGTCGGTACTGCTCTGGGTCTGGCGGTTCGGGCCGGTGGCCCTACGGGTCAGCGCTGGTGGGTCAGTGCTGGTACCCGTAGACGCCGCGGGCCTGGTCGCGGACCAGCAGCCCCTTGTCGAGTTCGATGACGCGCTTGCGCATCTGGTCGACGATCGCCTGGTCGTGGGTCGCCATCAGCACCGTGGTGCCGGTGCGGTTGATGCGGTCCAGCAGCTTCATGATGCCGACCGAGTTCTGCGGGTCGAGGTTGCCGGTGGGCTCGTCCGCGATCAGCAGCATCGGACGGTTCACGAACGCGCGGGCGATCGCCACGCGCTGCTGCTCACCACCGGACAGCTCGCCCGGCATCCGGTCCTCCTTGCCGCCGAGGCCGACCAGCTCCAGCACCTCGGGCACCACCTTGGCGATGGCGCTCTTGGGCTTGCCGATCACCTCCAGGGCGAAGGCGACGTTCTGCGCGACCGTCTTGTTGGGGAGCAGGCGGAAGTCCTGGAAGACGGTGCCCAGCTGGCGGCGCATGTGCGGCACCTTCCAGTTGGACAGCTTGCCGAGGTCCTTGCCCAGCACGTGCACCGCGCCCGTGGTCGGACGCTCCTCGCGCAGGCACAGGCGCAGGAAGGTGGACTTGCCCGAGCCGGACGAGCCGACCAGGAAGACGAACTCGCCCTTCTCGATCTCCAGCGAGACGTTGTCCAGGGCGGGACGGTTCTGCTTGGGATAGGTCTTGGAGACGTTGTCGAATCTGATCACGGCTGCATCACGGAGGCCATCCTAGGCGGCACCAGTCGTCGCTCGGTCCGCCCCGGGGCCCGGTCCGCGGGCGGGCGGAGGGAGCGCGGGGGGCTGCTCCCGGTCTGGGACCATACGCGAGTCGGCAACCGGCCCGCAGGGGTCGCCCGCGACAGCTCCCGGAGCTTGGGGGAGAATATCCGTTTATGCCCCGAATATTGCGAGGCATCTCACAGCCCGGGAGCCGGAACCGCCGGAACCTGGCAGAGTGGAGGTGGCGACCGTGTCCGGCCGCTCCCCCGTACAGGGCGGGATCGGGAACCAAAGCCCCGTCCGGCGCGTTGGCTGTAGCAGCGAGGAGGAGATCGCATGACCTGCGACCATCTGGTGTGCGCCAACTGCAACGGACGCGTCAGCGACGGGCGTTGCCCGGTGTGCCGCGCCAACCGGGCCCGGCTGCAGGAGCAGCAGGGGCCGTTCGCCGCGTTCTCCCCCGCGGTGCTGCTGGCCCTGCTGGCCGGTCTGCTCGCGGTGGCGCTGATCGCCCGGCAGGCACTGGCCTGAGGACCCGCGAGACCCGAGGACCCGCGAGACGCGAGAACCGTTGAACGTACGAGAAGGCCCCCGACCACAGCGGTCGGGGGCCTTCGTCGTGCCGGGTGCGGCCGGTGCCTACTCGGCGCTGGTCTCGCGCTGCTTGCGCCAGCGGATCCCGGCCTCGATGAAGCCGTCGATGTCGCCGTCCAGCACGGCCTGCGGGTTGCCGGCCTCGTACGCGGTGCGGACGTCCTTGACCATCTGGTACGGGTGCAGCACGTAGGAGCGCATCTGGTTGCCCCAGGAGCTGCCGCTGTCCTTGAGCGCGTCCATCATCGCCTTCTCCTCCTGGCGGCGCCGCTCCAGCAGCTTGGCCTGGAGGACGTTCATCGCGGACGCCTTGTTCTGGATCTGCGAGCGCTCGTTCTGGCAGGAGACCACGATGCCGGTCGGGAGGTGCGTGATGCGCACCGCCGAGTCGGTGGTGTTGACGCCCTGGCCGCCGGGGCCGGAGGCGCGGTACACGTCGATGCGCAGCTCGCCCTCGTCGATGTCGACGTGGTCGGACTGCTCGACGACGGGGAGGACCTCGACACCGGCGAAGGAGGTCTGCCGGCGGCCCTGGTTGTCGAACGGCGAGATGCGGACCAGGCGGTGGGTGCCCTGCTCGACCGAGAGGGTGCCGTAGGCGTACGGCGCCTTCACGGTGAAGGTCGCGGACTTGATGCCGGCCTCTTCGGCGTACGAGGTGTCGTACACCTCGGTGGGGTACCCGTGCCGCTCGGCCCAGCGCAGGTACATGCGCATCAGCTGCTCGGCGAAGTCGGCGGCGTCCACGCCACCGGCCTCGGCGCGGATGTTGATCAGCGCCTCGCGGGAGTCGTACTCGCCGGACAGGAGGGTCCGGACCTCCAGCTCCTCGACCGCCTTCTGGAGGGAGGCGAGTTCGGTCTCGGCCTCGGCGCGGGTGTCCGCGTCGTTCTCGTCCTCGGCCAGCTCGAACAGGACGCCCAGGTCGTCGATGCGGTTGCGCAGGCCCTCGACCCGGCGCAGTTCGCCCTGGAGGAAGGAGAGCCGGCTGGTCACCTTCTGCGCGTTCGCGACGTCGTCCCACAGGGTGGGGGCCGCTGCCTCCTCCTCCAGGACCGCGATGTCGGCCCGGATCTTGTCCAGGTCGAGGACGGCCTCGATCGACCCCATGGTCGTATCGAGGTTCTTGAGCTCTTCGGAAGGATCGACGGCTGCCACGCCCCCAGGGTAATGGTTCCGGAGGCGGTCATGACGACACCCCCGGCCCCACCCCCTCGGCCACCCCCGCCGGCACCCCGGCTACGGCGCCCGCGGGGCGGTGCCGTGCACGGCCGGACGGGCCGGGTGACCGGCGTCCGGAGCGGTGGCCGCGAAGGCCGTCCAGGCCGCCGCGGCGCCCGCCAGCAGCAGGACGGTGGCCAGCAGGACGGCCAGCATCCGGCGCCGGCGCAGCAGGGCCTGGCGGTCCCGGCGGTGGCCCGGGGCGGTGCGCTGGGCCCGGGACTCGGCGGCGTACGCGGCCAGTTCGTCGGCGGACGGGCGGCGCAGGCTGGTGTGGGTGTCCCGGGTGGAGTCCGGGGCCGTGCCGGGCACCAGCGGGACGGCCGGGCCCCGGCGGCGCTTGTGGACGCCCGGTCCGGCGTCGACCTCGGCGTAGACGGCCTCGCCGGGGGTCAGCTGCTCCTCGGCCGGGGTACGGCCCTGGGCGGGCACCGCGAGCACCGGCAGGCCGGCCAGCGAGGGCAGCTGCTCGCGCAGCCGGGCGGCCAGCTCGGCGGCGCGCAGCCGGGAGGCGGGGGCCTTGGCCAGGCACTCGGAGATGATCCGCCACAGCCCGTCCGGCAGGCCGGGGACCGGCGGGACCTGCTCGGTGACGTGCCGGCGCAGCACCGCGCCGGTGTGGCCGCCGCCGAACGGGGTGGAGCCGGCCAGCAGCTCGTACAGGACGGTGGCGAGGGCGTAGATGTCGACGGCGGCGCGCGGCTCCAGGCCCTCGATGATCTCGGGGGCGAGGTAGTCGGGGGTGCCGATGATCCGGGTGGCCCGGGTGCGCCGCGGGGCGTCGACCAGGCGGGCCACCCCGAAGTCGGTGAGCTTGGCGCGCGGGGCGCCGCCGGGGCCGGGGGCCGCGGCGAGGTCGAGCAGGACGTTCTCCGGCTTGACGTCGCGGTGGACGATCCCGGCCGCGTGCGCGGCGGCCAGGCCGTCGGCGACGTCGGCGATGATCGAGGCGGCGGTCTGCGGCGGCAGCGCGCCGTCCCGCTCCAGCCGGGAGCGCAGGTCGGTGCCCTGGACCAGCTCCATCACCAGGGCGAGGTCGCTGCCGTCCACGACCATGTCGCGCACGCCGACCACCCGGGGGTGGTCGAGGCTGGTCAGCGCGGTGCGCTCCTGGACGAAACGGCCGACCAGCACCTGGTCGGAGGCGAGGTCCTCGCGCAGCAGCTTGACCGCCACCGGGCCGTCGGGCCCCTCACCGAGCCAGACCGTCCCGGCCGAACCCCGGCCGATCACCTGGTGGACGGTGTACCGGCTGCCGATCTTGCGTGCCAATGCTGCTCCGTGGGCGGCGCGGGAGCGCTCCGGGGGTCCGGTGCGCTCGGTGGGGCGGGACAACAGCGACCAACCTACGCGCCCGGAGGCCCCGCGGGGGCCGCCTGAGGGGCCCGGGGCGGCAGTCTCGGGCGGAATTCCCGCGAATTGTCGACATAGCGTCAATCCCGTTGCCCGGGGCCGGTCCGGACTCCGGATCGGCCCGGACCCCCGGGCCGGGGTCCGGACCGGACCGGCCCCCGACTACTTGCCGAAGACGCTGTTCACCCAGTCCCGGGCCGAGTCGAACCAGCCCACGACGTTGTCCCAGTAGTGCGGCAGCGGCGTGAAGTTCCACAGCGCCAGCGCGGCCACGGCCAGCACCAGCAGCACCATCAGACAGCCCTTCAGGCAGCCCAGCCCCGGGATGTACATCCGGTTGCGGCTGCGCTGACGCGGCTCCCGCGCCGGTGCGGGCTCGCGGCGGGCCGGCTCGCGCGGCTCCTCGCGACGCGGCGGGGCCTCCCGGTGCTGCGGCGCGGGCGGCTCGGCCCGGCGCGCCACCGGGGTGGGCGCGGGCGGCGGCGGGTAGCCGCCCTGCGAACGGCCCTGCCCGGCCGGGGCCTGCCGGTAGCCGCCCGGCGGCTGCGGACGGCCGCCCTGGCCGCCCTGGCCGCCCTGCCCGGGGTGGCCGGGGCGGCCGCCCTGGCCCTGGGGCCCCTGGCCGCCCTGGCCGCCGTGGCCCCCCTGGTAGGGCGGTGGGGCCACCGGCGGGCGCTGCGCGTAGCCGGGCGGCGGCGGGGCCTGGCGGTAGCCGGCCTGCGGCTGCGGGCGGTAGCCCGGACCGCCCGGACCGCCCTGGCCCCCCTGGTAGGGCGGCGGGGCGACTTGCGGGTCCCCGTACTCCTCGTAGTCCTCCGGGCCGAAGTAGCCGACCTGGGTCTGCTGGTTGCGGTCCCGCGCCGCGCGCAGCTGGGTCTGCCACGGGTGCGGCGCCTCCTCCTTCGGCGCGCCGGGCACCGCGGGCGCGCCGGGCGGGGGCGGCGGCACGGCGGCGGGCGGCAGCACCTGGGTGCGGTCCGGGACGCCGTACGGGGGCGCGGGCGGCAGCTGGGTGCCCATCACCCGGGTCGCCGCGGCCGGGTCGTACTGCGCCGCCGGGTCGTACGGCGGGGCGGTCGGCGGCAGCACCTGGGTGCGGTCCTCGGTGCCGCCCGGCCCGACCGGGACGGCCGGGACGGTGCCGGGCACGGCGGTGGGCCGCGGGTCGGGCTGCAGCAGGGCGGCGACGGCGAGCGCCTCGTCCACCGCCGCCGGGGAGGCGTGCACGCCGACCCCGGCCGCGACCACCCGCAGGGCGCGGGCCAGCGAGGTGGCGCCGGGCCGCTGGGACGGGTCCTTGCGCAGGCAGCGCTCGATCACCGTCCAGAGCGGCTCGGGCATGGTGCTGGGCCGCTGCGGCTCCTGCGCCAGGTGGGCCTGGAGGACGGCGAGCGCGCTGTCGCCCTGGAACGGCTGCCGGCCGGTGACCAGCTCGTACAGCATGATCCCGGCGCCGTACACGTCCACCGCGGAGGTCTGCGGACGGCCCTCGGCGGACTCCGGGGCGACGTAGGCGGGGGTGCCGACGAACTCGTGGGTGCGGGTGACGCCCGGGGAGTCGGCGAGGCGGGCGATGCCGAAGTCGGTCAGCAGCGGGTGCATCTGCTCGATGCCGTCCACCAGCGTGGAGGCGAGCAGCACGTTGGCCGGCTTGAGGTCGCGGTGGACGATCCCGTCCGCGTGGCTGGCCGCCAGCGCGTCGGCGACCTGGGCCATCAGCAGGGCGCCCGCGATCGGGCTGAACGGTCCGTTGGCGCGCAGGTAGCGGGACAGGTCGGGGCCCTCGACCAGGTCCATCACCAGGGCCAGCAGCTCGCCCTCGACGACCAGGTCGCGGACCCGGACGATGTTGGGGTGGCTCAGCCGCAGCAGCAGCGAGCGCTCCCGCAGGAAGCGCATCACGACGTCCGGGTCGGCCGCCAGCTCCTCGCGCAGCACCTTGATCGCCACCAGCTGCCCGGGCTCGCTGCCCGGCACCCGGGCGTCCTCGCGCACCACGCCGCGCCAGACGGTGCCGGTCGCACCCCGCCCGAGGGTCTCATCCAGCAGATACTTGCTGCCGACTGGCCGCACCTGTCGCACTCCTCGCCGTGCCGCCCGCGCGGGGCGCTCCTCCGCCGGTGCGGTGAGCCTGCCGGGCCCGTGTCTGCGGCCACTCTAACGGTGTCCGTTCGGGTTTTTGAGGTGACCGGCAGGCCATCCGAGGAGGGTTGGGGGACATCCCCTAGGGGAGGACCCGGAGTGGGTCACCGGCCTGCTCAGGGGGCCGCGAGGGGGGTGGTTGACCTGACCCACCGTCGCCTCCACCATGGCGATATTCGCAAGATCGTCAAATCCGGTACGGTGCGCGGACCGTCCGTGACGGATGGCAGGATGGACACTCGCCACTCGTGTGGCCCAACGGGGTCGCCACGGGCGCCCGGTGCGTCCGCGACGGCGCCGGGGTACCAGGCTTCACATCAGCAGAAGGGACCCGCGGGCGAGATGCAGATCCGGCTGACCGTCCTCCGACCGCGCAGCGGCCCGACCGCCGCCGGCTCCGCCATCCCCTACGTGGACGTGCTGGTCACCGCACCGGTCGGCACCGCGCTCGGCGCCATCGCGGGCGCGCTCGCGGGCGCCGTGGGCGTGCGCGGGCCGCGGGCCGCCACCCATGTGCACCTGTACGCCGGTGCGCACCGGGTGGACGAGCACACCCTGCTCGGCCACCCCCCGCTGCTCGACGGAGCCGTCCTCAGCCTCAACGAGCCCGACCCGACCGCCGACGGCGCCGACGACACCCCCGCCGCCGCCGAACTGCGCGTGGTCGGCGGACCGGACGCCGGCGGCGTGCACCGGCTGCACGGCCGGGAGATCCGGATCGGGCGTTCCGGTGAGGCCGACGTCCCGCTCGACGACCCGGACGTCTCCCGGCTGCACCTCGCGCTGCACCTCGCCGAGGACGGCCGGGTCTCCGTCCGCGACCTCGGCTCCACCAACGGCACCGCCCTCGACGGCCGGCTCGTCCCGCCCGGCCCGCCCGAGGCCGCCGTCCCGCTGGAGCCCGGCGCCCTGCTGCGGATCGGCGAGTCCACCCTCCAGGTGGCCGCGCCCGACCCGGCCGAGGCCACCGGGGCCGTCCGCGCCGCCCTGCCCGACGGCCACGGCCACCTCCAGCTGGCCGCCCCCGGCCCGGTCCGGCCCGCACCGCCGGTGGCCGAGCCGCCCGCCGCCCCCGAACCCGCGCCCGGCCGCGGCCGCGGCCTGTTCTCCCTGCTGCCCGGCCGCGCCGCCGAACCGCCCGGCCAGGAGAGCGCCGAACGCCACCACGCCGCGGTCCGGCTGCGCCAGACCGCCGCCCAGCGCGACCGCTGGCCCGACCTCGCCACCCTGCTGCTCAACGCCGTCGGCCCCGGCCCCCGGCTGTGGGAGCGCGGCCCCGGCCACCCCGACGCGCTCACCCTGCGCCTGGGCACCGCCGACCGCCCCGGCGGCCCCGGGACCACGCCCGGCACGATGCTGCCCGCCGTCCCGGTCACCCTCGACCTCCAGACCGCCGGCAGCCTGGGCCTCAGCGGCCCGCGCGAGCGCCTGGACGGGCTCACCCGCGCCGTCGTCGCCCAGCTCGCCGCGCTGCACCCGCCGACCGGCCTGAGCCTGGTCGTCGTCGACGCCGACCCGGGCCGCACCCCGGAGGAGCGCGCCGACACCTGGGCCTGGGCCCTGTGGCTGCCCCACCTGCGCCCGGCCGACGGCCAGGACTGCCGGCTGCTGCTCGGCCTGGACGACGAGCAGGCCACCGCCCGGCTGACCGAGCTCACCGCCCGGCTCAGCGGCCCGAGCGGCCTCGGCGGCCACCCCGCCACCGTGGTCGTGGTGGACGGCCGCCCGGCCACCGAGACCGCCCGGCAGGCCCTCGACCTGCTGCTGCGCCAGGGCCCGGCGGTCGGCATCTTCCCGGTCTGCCTCGCCGAGCAGCCCGAGCTGCTCCCCCGGGGCATCGGCGCCACCGCGCTGATCACCGGCGAGGTCGGCACCCAGCTCTCGCTCGACCGCCCGGTCGCCCGCGGCCGCGAGACCCTGCACGAGGTCTCGCTGGACGCGGTCTCCGACGCCTGGGCCGAGCGGCTCGCCCGGGTCCTCGCCCCGCTGCGCGAGGCCGCCCCGGCCGCCCGCGGCCCGCTGCCGGACGCCCTGCGCCTGCTCGACCTGCTGCAGCTCGACACCGTCACCCCGGCCAAGCTGTCCGCCCGCTGGGCGGCCCACGCCGGCGGCATCGGCGCGGCCGGCGCGCTGCTCGGCACCACCCGGGACGAGCTGTGCACGCTCGACCTGGCGGACCCGGAGCTCACCCTCCCCTCCCCCGACCCGGGCGGCCCGCACCTGCTGATCGGCGGCGCCCACGGCTCCGGCAAGACCGAGCTGCTGCGCACCCTGGTCGCCTCGCTCGCCGTCTCCGAGCGCCCCGAACGGCTGGCCGTCACGATCATCGAGGGCCGGGCCGGCGAGGACGGTACCGACGGCCTGGACGGCTGCACCGAGCTGCCGCACGTCACCGGCCGGGTCAACGCCGCCACCGACCCGCGCGCCGCCCTGCTCGCGGCCGAGTCGCTGGAGGACGAGCTCGCCCTGCGGGAGCGGCTGTTCGACGGGCTGGACTTCGCCTCCTGGCACGCCGCCCGGATCCTCGACGACCAGCAGGAGGCCGCGGACCATCCGCAGGTGCCGGTGCCCGCCGCGGTCGGCGCCGGATCGGCCCAGGCCCCCCGGATCATCCAGCCGCGCGGTGCGGAGGGCCTCCGGCCCGCCGCCACCCCGGCGCCGCCCGCGACACCCGTCCCCGCCCGCCTGGTCGTCGTCGTGGACGACTACGACGCCCTGCTCTCCCCCACCTCCCCGGCCGGCCGGCCGCTCGCCCGCGCGCTCGCCGACATCGCCCGCCGCGGCGGCCCGCTGGGCATCCACCTCGCCGTCGCCACCAGCCGCCCGGAGGACAGCGCCGGCAGCGAGGTGGACGAGGCGGCCCTGCTGCGGATCGCGCTGCGCACCGAGGACCCGGCCGACTCCGACCTGCTGATCCACCTCGGCGACGCGTCCGCGCTCCCCGAGGACACCCCCGGCCGCGGCTACCTGCGGCTCCCGGACGGCGGCGTCACCGCCTTCCAGACCGCCCGGATCAGCGGCCGGATCCCGCGCACCGCCACCCTGCGCCCGACCGTGGTCGCGATCGACCCGCTCCAGCTCGGCGCCCCGCCCGCCCGGCGTCCGGTCCGCGAGCTCGGCAACGGCCCGACCGACCTCGCCCTGCTCGCCAGCGCCCTGCAGCGCGCCGCCGCCCAGCGCTGACGCCCCCGGAGGCACGACGGCGGGGGCACGACGGCAGGGGGCACGACGGCGGTCACGGCAAGGGGCCCCGACGAACCGGGTGGTTCGTCGGGGCCCCTGCGGCCGGTCAGCCAGTCAGCCGGTCAGCCGATGGAACGACCCACCGGTCAGGCGCACTTCAGGTCGCGGTTCACCACGGCCATCCCGGCGACCGCGCCGGCGTCCATGGTGAACTCGTACTGCCAGCCCTGCTGACCCTCCATCGGGAACACGTACTTCCCGCTCTTGGCCAACTGGAGGCCCTTGGCGCCGTACGCCTGCTGGAGGGCCTCCAGGGTGGCGCCCGCGCCGATCCCCTCGGCCGTCCTGGCCTCCGCCGGGGCGACCAGCTCGCGCAGGCCCGCCGGGGCGAAGGAGACCCGGCCGGTGGCCAGGTAGGCCTTCTCCTTGGTCTCCCGGGCCACCATCTGGTCGACCAGCGACTGGGTCGCGTCCGCCATCAGCTTGGCGGCGGCGGCCGAGTCCTTGGCCGAGGCGGCCGAACCGGCGGCAGCCGCCGCCGCGTCCTTCGCGGAGGCGTTCGGCGGCACGGCGCCCGCCGGGGCGGACGACTTGCCGGAGGCCGCGTCCGCCTTGGCGTTCAGGTCCTTGTAGCGGGCCTCGGTGGCCGCCTCGGCGGTCATCCGGGCCTGGTCCGGCGCCGGGCCGCCCTTGTAGACGAAGTCCGTGCAGCCGTCGAGCAGCGAGACCGGTGCGGCCTCCAGCGCGCCGGTGGCCAGGCCGGCCTCCTTCGCCATCCCCGGCTTGATGCCCCGGTAGCCGGCCGCCGCGAAGGCCTCCGGCCCCTTGGTGGTGGGTGCCGCCGAGGGCGCGCCCGCGGCCGTCGCGGAGCCGGCCGTGGCCCCGTCCTTCTTGTCGTCGTTGCCGCAGGCCGCCGCTCCGGCGACCAGCAGCGCCACCGAGATGCCCACGCCCACCGCGCGGACCGATGCCCGGTTCTTCCCCATGTCGTGATCCCCCTTGATCGTTCGGGATCACCGTAGCGAAGGTACGCCCACGACCCACAATCGGTTTTCCGCGCCCTCGGTGGGCGGCCGCGGCCCGGGACGGCGGAAGGGGCCCGCGTCCGAGGACGCGGGCCCCTTCCGTGCCGACGGCCGTCCGTCAGCGCATCGAGCCGGTGCGCAGCAGGGTGCGGATGACGCGCATCGCGACCGAGAGGCTGGACAGCTCGTAGTTGTCCGAACCCCTTATGTCGTCGAGGGTGCTCTTGGCGCGGTTCAGCAGGGTCCCGTTGAGCTCCGCCCAGGCGGTGTAGCGCTCCTCCGGGGTGGCGCCCTCGGGGCCGCAGGCCAGGATGTCGGCGGTCAGCGCCGCGTGCGCCGCGAAGAGGTCCTCACGGATCGCGGCCCGGGCCATCGACGACCAGCGGTCGGTGCGGGGCAGGTCGATGATCCGGTCGAGCAGGTGCGAGATCTGCAGCCGGTCGCCCAGGTCGTAGTACAGCTCGGCGACCTCGGCGATGTCCTTGCCGGAGCGGTCCGCGACCTCGGTGATGTCCAGGGTCGGGAAGACCGAGGAGAGGCCGGCGATCCGGGTGGCCAGCTCCTCCGGCACCCCGGCCGAGGCCAGCTCGCCGTAGATGGAGTCGAACCAGGTCAGGTCCTCGCCGCGCAGCGGCTTGGGCAGCGAGCCCCAGACCTGGTTGACCCGGTCGTGGAAGAACTCGATGGTGCCGGCGATGTCGAGCGGCTGGCGGCGGTTGTTGAGCATCCACCGGGTGGCGCGCTCGACCAGGCGGCGCGAGTGCAGGCGCATCTTGGTCTGCACCCGGGCCGGGACCTTGTTGTCGAGGCCCTCGATCTCGTCCCAGATGGGCTCCAGGTCGAAGACGGCCCGTGCGGCGGTGTGCGTCCGGGCGATCTCCTCGTAGGTCGCGCCGGTCTCCTCCTTCAGGCGGAAGGCGAAGGTGCAGCCACCGCGGTTGATCGTGTCGTTGACGATCAGCGTGGTGATGATCTCGCGGCGCAGCGCGTGGTTGTCGATCGCGTCGGCGAACCGGGAGCGCAGCGCGCTGGGGAAGTACTCGTGCAGCGCGGTGCGGAAGAACGGGTCGTCGGGCAGGTCGGTGGCGAGCAGTTCCTCGGCCAGGATGATCTTGGTGTAGGCGAGCAGCACGGACATCTCGGGCTGGGAGAGCCCGCGGCCGTTCTGCTGGCGCTCGCGGATCTGGCGCTCGGCGGGCAGGAACTCCAGGCCCCGGTCGAGCTGTCCGGCCGCCTCGAAGCGGTTGATCATCCGGGCGTGGACGTTGACCATGCTGTGCGCCTGGGCGACGGCGTTGGCCAGCACCACGTTCTGCGCGTAGTTGTTGCGCAGCACCAGGTGGCCGACCTCGTCGGTCATCTCGGCCAGCAGCACGTTGCGCTGCTTGACCGTCATGTCGCCCTCGCCGACGACCTGGTTGAGCAGGATCTTGATGTTGACCTCGTGGTCCGAGGTGTCCACACCGGCCGAGTTGTCGATCGCGTCGGTGTCGATCCAGCCGCCGGTGGCGTCCGGGCCGCCGACCGCGGCGTACTCGATGCGGCCGAGCTGGGTGCAGCCGAGGTTGCCGCCCTCGCCGATGACCCGGGCCCGGACCTGCTCGCCGTTGACCCGGATGGAGTCGTTGGACTTGTCGCCGACCTCGGCGTTGGTCTCGGTGGAGGCCTTGACGTAGGTGCCGATGCCGCCGTTCCAGAACAGGTCGACCGGCGCCTGGAGGATCGCCTTCATCAGCTCGGCCGGGGTGACCTTGCCGGAAGCGATGCCGAGCGCGGCCCGGACCTGCGGGGTCAGCTGGATCGCCTTCGCCGAGCGGGGGTAGACCCCGCCGCCGGCCGAGATCAGCGACTTGTCGTAGTCGTCCCAGGAGCTGCGCGGCAGCTCGAAGAGGCGGCGGCGCTCGGCGTACGAGGCGGCCGCGTCCGGGTTGGGGTCGAGGAAGATGTGGCGGTGGTCGAAGGCGGCGACCAGGCGGATGTGCTCGCTGAGCAGCATGCCGTTGCCGAAGACGTCGCCGGACATGTCGCCGATGCCGATGACGGTGAAGTCCTCGGACTGGGTGTCGACGCCGAGCTCGCGGAAGTTGCGCTTGACCGACTCCCAGGCGCCGCGGGCGGTGATGCCCATGCCCTTGTGGTCGTAGCCGGCCGAGCCGCCGGAGGCGAACGCGTCGCCCAGCCAGAAGCCGTACGACTCCGCGACGCCGTTGGCGATGTCGGAGAAGGTCGCGGTGCCCTTGTCGGCGGCGACGACCAGGTAGGTGTCGTCCTCGTCGTGGCGGACCACGTCGGCCGGGTGCACGACCTCGCCGCCGACCAGGTTGTCGGTGATGTCCAGCAGCGCCGAGATGAACGTCTTGTACGAGGAGATGCCCTCGGCCAGCCAGGCGTCGCGGTCCACCGACGGATCCGGCAGCTGCTTGGCGACGAAGCCGCCCTTGGCGCCGACCGGCACGATGACGGTGTTCTTGACCATCTGCGCCTTGACCAGGCCGAGGATCTCGGTGCGGAAGTCCTCGCGCCGGTCGGACCAGCGCAGACCGCCGCGGGCGACCTTGCCGAAGCGCAGGTGGACGCCCTCGACCTGCGGAGAGTAGACCCAGATCTCGAACGCCGGGCGCGGGGCCGGCAGGTCCGGGACGGCCTTCGGGTCGAACTTCATCGACACGTAGGAGTGCCACTCGCCGGAGGCGGCGTGCTGGAAGAAGTTGGTCCGCAGGGTGGCCTTGATGAGGTTCAGGAAGGAGCGCAGGATGCGGTCCTCGTCCAGCGAGACGACCTCGTCGAGGGCGCCGGACAGCTCCTCCAGGATGCCCTCGGTCAGCTCCAGGGCGCCCGAGCGGTGGCTCGGGCTCAGCCGGGCCTCGAACAGGTTGACCAGCAGCCGGGTGGTGTGGGTGTTGTTGCGGAGCGCGTCCTCCATGTAGTCCTGGGAGAACGTGGAGCCCGCCTGGCGCAGGTACTTGGCGTAGGCACGGAGCATCGTGGCCTGGCGCCAGGTCAGCCCGGCCGTCAGCACCAGCTCGTTGAAGCCGTCGTTCTCGGCCTTGCCGGTCCAGGTGGCCGCGAAGGTCTCCTGGAAGCGCTCGCGGGCCTCGTCGGTGAGCTCGGTGGCCTCGCGCAGCTTCAGGCCGAAGTCGTAGACCCACGCGGTGGTGCCGTCGGAGCGGCGCAGCGCGTACGGGTGCTCGTCGAGGACCTCGACGCCCAGGCGCTGGAGGACCGGCAGGACCTCGGTGAGCGAGATCGGGCCGCCGACCCGGTAGATCTTGAAGCGGCGCTCGTCGTCGCCGGCGCCGACCGGCTGGTACAGGTTCAGGCGGAAGTCGCCCTCGCCGTGCAGCGCCTCGATCTGCTTGATGTCGGCGACGGCGGTGCGCGGCGGGAAGTCGGCGCGGTAGCCGTCGGGGAAGGCGTTGGCGTACTTGTGGCCGAGCTCGGCGGCCTTCTCCTCGCCCAGCTCCAGGTGCAGCTGGTCGTGGAAGCCGTCCATCCAGAACCGGGCGGCCTCGGCCAGGCGGTTCTCGATCCGCTCGATGTCGGTGTCGGTGAGGTGCGGCAGCTCGGTGCCCGGGGCGACCCGGACCACGAAGTGCAGGCGGGTCAGCACCGACTCGGTGGCGTACACCGTGTAGTCGATGGCGGCGCCGTTCAGCTCTTCCTTGAGGATGTCGGTGAGCAGCAGCCGGATCCGCGTGGTGTAGCGGTCGCGCGGCAGGTAGATGAAGGCCGAGAAGTAGCGGCCGTACTCGTCCTGGCGCAGGAAGAGGCGCAGCTTACGGCGCTCCTGGAGGTACAGCACGCTGGTGGCGATGGAGAGCAGCTCGGAGGCCGGGGTCTGGAAGATCTCGTCCCGGGGGAAGGTCTCCATGATCTGCAGCAGGTCGCGGCCGTCGTGGCTCTCGCTGGAGAAGCCGGACTCGTCCAGCACCTCCTGGACCTTGCGGCGCACGACCGGGATGCGGGTGACCGACTCGGTGTAGGCGGCGGAGGAGAACAGGCCGAGGAAGCGGCGCTCGCCGACCGGCTCGCCGGCGGCGTTGAACTTCTTGACGCCGACGTAGTCCAGGTAGGACGGGCGGTGCACGGTGGAACGGCTGTTCGCCTTGGTCAGGACGAGCAGCTTCTTCTCGTGGGCCTTGGCGCGCACCGGCGCGGAGAGGCGGCCGAAGGCCTCGCTGACCGAGTGGTGGCGGTCGTCGTGGCTGTGCGGGTCGGAGCGCAGGATGCCCAGGCCGGTCCCGGCGACGGCCTTGAGGACCTCCTCGCCCTCGTGCTCGACCAGGTCGTACTCGCGGTAGCCGAGGAAGGTGAAGTGGTCGTCGGCGAGCCAGCGCATCAGCTCCCAGGCCTCGCCGACCTCCTGCTCGGGCAGGCCGGCCGGGGGCTGCTCGGCCAGTTCGTCGGCCAGACGCAGCGAGCTCTCGCGCATCTTGCTCCAGTCCTCGACGACCTCGCGGACGTCGCCGAGCACGCGGCGCAGGTTGGACTCGATGGTGCGCAGGTCGTCGCGGTCGGTCTCGCGGTCGACCTCGATGTGCATCCACGACTCGACGGTCGCGTCGGCCGGCCACTCGGTGCCGGCGGCCTGGCTGCGGGAGCAGGCGTCGACGTCCAGGATCTCCAGCAGCTTGCCGGTGATGTCACGGCGGACGACCAGCTGGGGGTGGATCACGATGTGGATCGCGCGGTCCTGGCGGGACAGCTCGTTGGTGACGGAGTCGACCAGGAACGGCATGTCGTCGGTGACCACCTCGACCACCGTGTGGCCGCAGGACCAGCCGTTCTCCTCGACCGAGGGGGTGTGTACCCGCACCTCGGCGGTGCCCTGGGGGCGCTTGAGGCCCAGGCGGTAGTGGGAGGCGGCCGCGCCGTAGACGTCGACCGGGTCGAGGTCGACCAGGTCCTCGGGCGCGGTGTGCAGGTAGTAGTGGTGCAGGTACGCGGTCAGAGCGCCGTTGCTCAGACCTTCCCCTGGCGCCGCTCCCCCCACCTGGCTGTTCTCAGCGGCTGCGGCTGCCTTCTTGAGCAGTTCGGCCTTGGCTGCGTCCAGCTTGGTCTGCATGACTTCTTGGCTCCTGTCGCGCGCCGTTGCGTGACTCGGTGGTGTGTGGATGTACACCGACGGGTCACTCGCAATCCTGCCGTACCTTCCGACCGAAAAGGCTTCATGGCGCGCATGAAATGCCTTCACAGTGGGTAGGACGATTCGTCCTGCGGAGCCACCCGACGACGCCAGTCAGCCTAACCGGATCAATCGAAGGTGGACAGGGACAGGGAGGCGCAAAGTCGCAGGATGTCGGGTCCGTCCTGGACAGCTTGTCCAAACCGGAAGGTCATGTTCACTCTCGGCCCATATGTGCGTGACGGTGGTGGGTGGGCGGCACGAAGGACTCCTTGATCGAACGCGCCGAGGTCCAGCGCAGCAGGTTCTGGGCGGCCCCCGCCTTGTCGTTGGTGCCGGACGCCCGGCCGCCGCCGAAGGGCTGCTGGCCGACGACGGCGCCGGTCGGCTTGTCGTTGATGTAGAAGTTCCCGGCGGCGAACCGCAGCTCCTCGACGGCCTGCGCGATGGCGTAACGATCCTGCGCGATCACCGATCCGGTCAGGCCGTACGGGGCGCCGGAGTCGACCCGGCGCAGCACGTCGTCCCAGCGGGAGTCCTCGTAGACGTGCACGGCGAGGATCGGGCCGAAGTACTCGGTCCGGAAGATCTCGCCCCGGTGGTCGGAGGAGACCAGCACGGTGGGCCGGACGAACCAGCCGATCGCGTCGTCGTACTGGCCGCCGGCCGCCAGCTCGATCGTCGGGTCGGCCTTGGCGCGCTCGATGGCGTCCCGGTTCTTCTCGAAGGCGCGCCGGTCGATCAGAGCGCCCATGAAGTTGGACAGGTCGGTCACGTCGCCCACCGCGAGCGCGTCCACCTGGGCCAGGAAGTCGTCCTTGATCCGCAGCCAGAGGCTGCGCGGCAGATAGGCGCGGGAGAGCGCCGAGCACTTCTGGCCCTGGTACTCGAAGGCGCCGCGGATCAGCGCGGTCCGGAGGATCTCCGGGTCGGCCGAGCGGTGGGCCAGCAGGAAGTCCTTGCCGCCGGTCTCGCCGACGATCCTCGGGTAGCCGCGGTAGCCGCCGATGTTGGCGCCGATGGTCTGCCAGAGCGACTGGAAGGTGGCGGTGGAGCCGGTGAAGTGCAGCCCGGCGAGCGCCGGGTCGGCCAGCGCGACCGGGGAGACCTGCAACCCGTCGCCGGTCACCAGGTTGATCACCCCGGGCGGCAGGCCGGCCGCCTCCAGCAGCCGCATCAGGTGGTACGCGGCCAGGGTCTGGGTCGGCGCGGGCTTCCAGACCACGGTGTTGCCCATCAGCGCCGGGGCGGTGGGCAGGTTGCCCGCGATCGCGGTGAAGTTGAACGGCGTGACCGCGTAGACGAAACCTTCCAGCGGACGGTGGTCGGTGCGGTTCCACACTCCGGGTGAGGACAGCGGCTGGTCCGCCAGGATCCGCCGGGCGAACCCGACGTTGAAGCGCCAGAAGTCGATCAGCTCGCAGGCGGAGTCGATCTCGGCCTGCTGGACGGTCTTGGACTGGCCGAGCATGGTGGCCGCGTTGAGCGTCTCCCGCCACGGCCCGGACAGCAGGTCGGCGGCGCGCAGGAAGACCGCCGCCCGGTCGTCGAAGGACAGCGAGCGCCACTGCCGCCCGGCGGCCAGCGCCGCGTCCACCGCCGCCCGGGCGTCCTCCCGGGTGGCGTTGCCCAGCACGCCCAGCTTGGCCGCGTGGTGGTGCGGCTGGACGACCTCGATCCGCTCACCGCCGCCGAAACGCTGCTCGCCGCCGATGGTCATCGGCAGCGGGACCTGCTCGGCCGCCAGCTCGTCCAGGCGGCGGACCAGCCGTTCCCGCTCCGGACTGCCGGGCTCGTACGCGAGCACCGGTTCGTTGACCGGGATCGGCACCTCGGTGACTGCGTCGATGGGCATGGCGGCTCCGTCCTGCTGGCTGCACGGCTGTCGGTCCAGCCTGACCAGCGGGCGCGGGATCCGCCTGTTCAGACACGCGGGCGGGGGGGGGGGGGGCCCCCCCCCCCCCCCCCCCCCCGCCCCCGCGCGGGGGGGGGCGCCCCCCCCCGGGCGCCCCCCCCCCCCGCGCGACCGCCCCCCCC
>NZ_JBHTRF010000119.1:0-18431 GCF_042796115.1 Kitasatospora sp. NPDC056446
CCCCTCAAACGCGCCAACCACCGCAACCTGCCAACCCCAGACCCGGCAATCATCACAATCGCCAAGCCAACACCAACCTAAAGTCACTGGCATTGCGGCTAGGTCCTGTCCGGCCGATCTTGGCGGATCAGCCCGCGGCGTTGGGCGCCCGGCTGGGCGTGCGCCCGGATCGTCCTCGTACTGGGCCGTACTTGGGCGATTCGGGCGTGCGTCCAGGCGGGATGCCCGGCGTCGCGGGCCCGGCAAGATCGGCCGGACAGGGCCTACGGACGCGGTGCCGGGCAGACGCCGTCGCAGACGCCCTGCATGGTGTACTCGACCGACGTGCCCGCCGTGGCGCTGCTCAGGATCAGCACCGCCTGCTCGCCCTGCGAGTCGGACATGCACCGGCCCCCGAAGGCACCGTAGTTGGCGGTGCACTGGTAGCCGTAGTCGCCGCTCCACCGGGAGTCCCGGACGAGGCGCAGCCGGGGGATGTCGTTCGGCCCGGTCGCGCTGCTGGTGCCGACCACCTTGAAGGCCTGGTTGGCCTTCATGTCGATCACCGCGCAGTAGGCGGGCGCGTCGTCGGTGAGCACCCCGCCGCGCTGCGGGAAGCCCTCGACGGCGATCGGGTTGGCGAGGCACTCGGGCGCCCAGCCGTCGGCCGTGCGGACCTTCCACGCGTCCACGGCGGCGTGGATCGGCTGGCCCTTGTACCCGGAGGCGAGGACGACCGCGGTGTACGACGTCGCGCCGGTGAGCTGGCAGGCGGTGCCGAACTGGGTGCAGAGCGGCTTGCCTTCGCCGTCGACCACGCTGAGCAGCGCGTTCGCTCCGTACGGGCCGCCGGCGGTCCGGACGCCCAGCCAGAACTTGTCGCTGCCCGCGGCGGCGACCCGCACGCATCGGGCGTCCAGCGCGGAGGCCAGGTCGAAGGAGGTGCCCGGGCCGCCGACCGTGGTCGATCCGGGCGTCAGGCAGTCCCCGGTCGAGGAGATGTCGTGCCGGACGAGCCTGTACCCGTCCGCCCCGCCCCAGCCGTTCAGCAGCGCGGTGTACGTGACGCCGGCGGCCAACTGGCAGGTCTTGGCCGAGTTCCCGTACGAGACCGCCGTGCAGACCGGGGTGCCGGCCGCGTCGACCACCGTCACCTCGGCGTTGAGCTGGTTCCCGGTGTTGGTGTAGTCGACCAGTTCCACGGCGGCGTGCTGGTCGGCGGGCAGGCTCAGACAGGCCTGCGGCGCGGCCGCGGTCAGCGGGACCTCGACACCCCAGGTGCCGTCGAAGCCGCTCTGCGGCCAGGCGGTGCAGCCCGCGACCTCCTCGGTCCGGTGGACCGCCAGCCCGTAGGCCTTGGCGGGCGTTCCGGTCAGCACGGCGCGGAACGGGGCGGTGCCGGTCAGCTTGCAGGTGGTGGACGCGCCACCGCTGATCTCGCACTGCTTGGCGCCCGAGGCGTCGAGCACCTGGGCGGCGACCGGCGCGCCGTCGGCGGGCGACCGGCCGAGCAGGTAGACGCCCTTGCCGGAGGCGGTCGGCAGGGCCAGGCAGAGCTGCTGGCCCGGCCCGCCGAAGGTGCCGGTGGCCGGGCCGTCCGTCAGACCGGTGTCACTGACCGCGACGCAGCCCCGGGTCTCCACCGCCGAGTGGAAGGCCATGCCGAACGCGCCGACCGAGGTGGCGAACGCGTCGACGGCCCAGGTGTAGTCACCCGGCGTCAGGTCGCAGGCGCCCTGGGGGCAGAGCCCGCCCTGCGGGGTGCCGTCGGCGGCGAACAGCGCGCCGGCGACGGAGCCGTCGTTCCGGACCGGCTCGAAGCCGTACCGCGCGGACGCCGGGACGCGCAGGGTCCGGCACCGCGTGCCGGAGGTCAGGTCCGGGGAGACCCCGAACGCCTGGGGCTCGACCAGCGCGCAGCCCTCCGGGCGGGAGAGCCGTGCCGCGAAGACGTCGTACGCCATTGCCGTGCCGTCGTAGCTCTGGACGGTGAACCGGAACGGCGCGGTGCCGGTGAGCCGGCAGTCGGGGTAGGTCCACTTGTCGCAGACCTGGGCGCCCGTCGCGTCGTAGACGACCTTGATGCCGGCCCGGTTGCTCGCACCGATGCGGAGCACGTCGCCCGCGACGAGGTCCTGCACCAGGTAGCAGTCGCCGGCCGCGCCGAGCGCCAGCGAGCCCTGGAAGAGGGTCGGGGCGCCCAGGGCGAGGTCGGTGGCGCCGACCGTCCGGCAGGCGGTGGTGGACTGGAGCGGCAGGTACGACACCGCGAGACCGGTCGCGGAACCGGTGACGGTGCCGACCTTCAGGGTGTACGTGCCCGCCCGGGTGGTCGCGCAGCGCAGGGTCCGGTAGCTCCCCCAGCTCGGACCGGCCGGATCGTCGCAGGTCACGGCGGTGCCGTCGGGTGCGAGGACGGTCGGGAGGATCGACCCCTGGGTGGTGACGATCCGCACGAGCAGCAGGTCGTTCTGCTGCGGCAGGGTGAGGGCGAAGGCCGCGGTCGCGCTCTGGTCGAGGGTGCAGTTCGCCACCGTGCCGGGCTGCAGCGCCGTCGGACACGGGCTGCCCGACTCGGCCTGCCGCAGCTCGCGGGCGGCGGCGGTCGGGTCCGGCTTCGCCACCGGGCCGGCGCTCGGAGCCGGGTTCGCGGCCGGGTTCGCGGCCGGGTTCGCGGCCGGGTTCGCAGCCGCGCTCGCGGCCGGGGCGCCCGCCTGCGGCGAGGCGGTACCCGTCGATGCGGCGGGTGCCGCCGGAACGGCCCCCACGGCCTGGGCCGGGGCGACCTGGCCCACCAGGGCGGCCAGGACGGCGAGCAGCAGGGCCCCGGAGGCCGCCGCGCGCCCGGCGCCGCCTCCCCTTCGTCGTACTCGTCTGCCGATCGGCAGCACGTTCATCTTTTCCCCCCACTTCGGACAGGCCGTGCTCATGGAAGGAGCACAGCTGTGATCGAGCGGGCGGAGTCTAGCGGGGCGTACACGGAGCGGGCCATCGAATACCCGGACTCCGGTCGGGCCGCCCGACGGACCGACCGGCGAACCGGCTGACGCGGCATCAAGAACCCTCGGACCCAGGACGCGGGAGGTGGACGATCCCTCCGCGTGCGCATTTGTCCAAGACGGCCGGCCGTCCCGTCCGGCACTGTCGGAAGGGCCCGGCCGGTACGGGGGACCGGCCGGGTCGGGGGCGCCGGCGGGGCGGGGCGGCGTCAGGCCGGCGGGCGGGCGGGGCGGGTCACTGCTTCATGTAGACGCTGTCCATGAAGTCGATGATCTGCTGGTCCGTCAGCCGCTGGCCGTCGCGGTGGCCCATCGCCAGGTCCGCCTCGCTGATCATGCCCACCAGCCGCTCACCGTCGATCACCGGGATGCGCCGGATCTGGTGCTGCTCCATCTTGTGCAGCACCGCCTCCATGGAGTCGTCGGCGCGCACGCAGTGCAGGTGGCCGGACAGCTCCATGGCCGTCATCGCGGCCGGGTCCTTGCCCTCGGCGATACATCGCAGCACGATGTCGCGGTCGGTGATGATGCCCTTCAGCTTCTGGTCGTCGCCGCAGATCGGCAGCGCGCCCACGTTCTTGTCGCGCATCATCTTCGCGGCCTCGGCCAGCGTCTGGTGGGCGCCGATGCACTGGGCGCCGGTGTGCATGATGTCTCGGGCAGTGGTCACGGGGACTCCTTCGTCGGTGGTTCCCCCCTGCGCCCCCCGGGCGGCGCTCCCCCGACGGCCCGAGCAGGGCGCGGACGGGGTGACCGCGCCCTCACCATAAGCAACACCGCGCCCACCCGCGACCGCGACCCGGCACCCCCGGCGGCCGGGACCGCCGATACTGGAAGGGTGACCACGGATGCCCGAACGGCCGGTGACAGCGCCGGTGACGACGCCGGTGGCAGGACCGGCGACCCGACCGGCGCCGGGGCAGGTGCGGAGGCCGTCGACGAGGCCGTCCGGGCCCGGCCCGCGACCGCGCTGCGACCGTACGTGGCCTGGTACTCCGGCTACCGGCAGCGCGGACTCGCCCCCGCCGTGCACCGCGGCCTGCCCTCCCCGTACCTGACGTTCATCCTCACCCTCGACGAGCCGCTGGTGATCGCCGGGCACCCCGACCCCGCCCAGCCGCCCGGCACCTACCCGACCCTGCTCGGCGGCCTGCACACCTCGCCCGCGCTGATCACCCACGACGGCGCGCAGTCCGGGGTGCAGATCGCCGTGCACCCGCTCGCCGCCCGGGCCCTGTTCGGGCTGCCCGCCGGGGAGTTGGCCGGGATCGACGTGCCCGCCGACGAGGTGCTCGGACGGCTGGGGCCCCGGTTGCGGGAGCGGCTGCAGGCCGCGACCGGCTGGGCGGAGCGGTTCGCCGCGCTGGACGGGGCGCTGCTGCGGGCCGCGCGGCCGTCCGGGCAGGTGCCGCCGGAGGTCGGCTGGGCCTGGCGGGCGCTGCGGCGCAGCGGCGGCGGGCTGCCGGTGGCGGCGCTGGCCCGGGAGACCGGCTGGAGCGCCCGGCACCTCCAGGAGCGGTTCCGCCGGGAGACCGGGCTGACCCCGAAGGCCGCCGCCCGGGTGATGCGCTTCGACCGGGCCCGGCACCTGCTGGCCTCCGCCGCCCCGCCGGCCCGGCTGGCCGAACTGGCCGTGCGCTGCGGGTACTTCGACCAGGCGCACCTGGCCCGCGAGTTCCGCGCGCTGGCCGGGGCGGCGCCGACCGCCTGGCTGGCGGCGGAGGGGCCGGAGACGGCGAAGTTCCGAAACGTCCAAGGCGGGGCGCCCGGGCCGGCCGCAGAGTGGGAGGCGTAGCCGATTCCCGCACCACTCCCGAGCCGATCCCGAGGAGAGCGCCATGGACACCACCGAGACCCCCGCCCCGCAGGTCTGGCCCAGCCTGCGCGCCACCGACGCCCGGGCCCTGATCCGCTTCCTGGTCGAGGCCTTCGGCTTCCGGGAGGTCGTCGCCTACGGTGAGGGCGAGTTCGTCGCCCACGCCGAGCTGGCCTGGCCCGAGGGCGGCGGAGTCATGCTCGGCTCCGCCCGCGAGACGCCCGGGGGCGCCGACTCCTGGCCGGGGCGGCCGGGCGGCTTCACCGCGTACGTGGTCACCGCCGACCCGGACGGCGTGCACGCCCGGGCGCTGGCCGCCGGGGCCCGGATCACCACCGCCCCGTACGAGACGGACTACGGCTCACGGGACTTCGCCGCCGCCGACCCGGAGGGCAACCACTGGTACTTCGGCACCTACCCGGGCGCGCCACGACCGGCCGCGGGGTGAGCGGGTGGTGCGGGGTGAGCCACCGCGGAGTGAGCCGACCGCGGGGTGGGCCCGGTGCGGGGCGCCGGGCGGCGGAGCGGGGCAGACTGGCTGCGGGGGCCACCCCGGCGCAGGCTTCGGAGGCGGACCGTGCCGCAGATGACGGTGGACGGGCGCACCCTCGCCCTGTCCCACCTTGACAAGGTGTACTACCCGCGCACCGGCACCCTCAAGGGCGAGGTGCTGCGCTACTACGCCGCCGTCCACGCCGCCCTGCTCCCCCACCTGCGCGACCGCCCGGTGTCCTTTCTGCGCTGCCCGGACGGCGTCGAGGCGGAGGTCTTCGTCGCCAAGAACCCTCCGCCCGGCACCCCGGACTGGGTGCGCACCGTCGAGGTCCCGAGCAACTCCGGCGATCTGCGCCAGGTGGTGCTGGAGGACGGCGCGGCGCTGCTGTCCGTGGCCAACCTGGGCTGTCTGGAACTGCACGTCCCGCAGTGGCACGCGGCCGCGCCCGGCCTCGCCGACCGGCTGGTCCTGGACCTCGACCCCGGTGAGGGTGCGGACGTCCTCACCTGCCGCGCGGTGGCGCTGCTGCTGCGGGAGCGGCTGGCCGCGGACGGGCTCGCCGCCTGGGTGAAGACCTCCGGGTCCAAGGGGCTGCACCTGCTGGTGCCGATCGAGCCCACGCCGAGCGGCCGGGTCAGCGCGTACGCGAAGGCGCTGGCCGCCGCCCTGGAGGCGGACCGCCCGGACCTGGCGGTGCACACCATGGCCAAGGCCCGGCGCCGGGGCCGGGTGCTGGTCGACTGGTCGCAGAACAACGCCAAGAAGACCACGGCCGCGCCGTACACCCTGCGGGCCCGGCCGCTGCCGACGGTCTCCACGCCGCTGTCCTGGGCCGAGCTGGAACGGGCGCGCGACGAACGGGAGCTGGTCTTCACCCTCGCCGAGGTGCCCGAGCGGCTGGCCGCCCACGGCGACCTGCTCGCCCCGCTGCTGGACCCGGAGCGGGCCCGGCCGCTGCCCCCGCCACCCGAGGCACCGAGCGTGACGGCGACACCGACCGTGACGGCGACGGTGCCGACGGGGGCGCCCCGGCCGCCGGAGCGGCCCCGCCAGGTGCTGCACCCGCCCGTCGAGGTGATGCGACCGGCCGCCGTCACCGCCGTGCCGCCCGCCGACGGCCTGGGCGGCGGGGGCGTGCAGTACGAGGTGAAGCTCGACGGCTTCCGCTGCGTCGCGTTCGCGCGCGGCGACCGGCCGCCGTTCCTCCAGTCCCGGGCCGGCCGCGACCTGGCTCCCGAGTTCCCGCCGGTCGCCGCCGCCGTCGCCCGGCTGCCCGAGGGGCTGGTACTGGACGCCGAGCTGGTCGCCTGGCGCGACGGCCGGTTCGCCTTCGGCGAGCTGCTGCGCACCCGCCGGGCCCGCGCCGCCGCTCCGGAGGTCGCGCTCGGGCTGATCGCCTTCGACCTGCTGGCCCTGCCAGGCCGCGACGTCCGCCGCCTCCCGCTCGCCGACCGCCGCCGGCTGCTGCTCGCCGCGCTGGACGGCGTCCCCCCGCCGATCCGGCCGGTGCTGGCCACCACGGACCGGACGGAGGCGCTGGAGTGGATGGAGCAGCTCGCCGACACCGGGGTGGAGGGCCTGGTCTGCAAGGCCGCCGCCTCCCCCTACCGTGCGAGCGGCGCGGGCCGGGCCTGGGTCAAGTACCGCCGCGGCGACACCCTGGACGCCACCGTCGGCGCCGTCACCGGCCCGGCGGACCGCCCGCACGCGCTGGTGCTGCGGCTCGACGACGGCCGGGTCCTCCTGACGACGCCCCGGCTCACCGCCGCGCAGGCCCGCGAGGTCGCCGAGGTCGTCGGCCCGCTGCTCGGCCCGCCCGCCACGGACCCCGACCACGGCGCGGTGCACCCCCTGACCGGTCCGCTGCGCGCCGAGTTCACCCTCACCGGCCGGCCGCCGGCCGCCGCCTTCGTCCGCCTGCGGGGCGACTGACGCCGGCCCGGCGGCCGGGGCCCGTCCTCACTTGCGCCGCTTCGCCGCCGCGTGGGAGAACTCCGTCACGAACGCGTCCTCGAACAGCGGCAGGTCGTCCGGTGCGCGGCCGGTGACGAGGGGGCCCGGGCCGTCGTGGCAGACGTGGACCGGTTCGTCGACCCAGTGGGCACCGGCGTTGACCAGGTCGGTGCGCAGGCTGGGCCAGGAGGTGAGGGTGCGGCCGTGGACGGCGTCGGCCTCGACGAGGGTCCAGGCGGCGTGGCAGATCGCGGCGACCGGGCGGCCGGCGGCGCAGCAGGCGTGCACGAAGGCGACGGCCGGGCGGTCGAGGCGCAGCAGGTCCGGGTTGGCGACCCCGCCGGGCAGGACCAGACCGTCGTAGCCGCCCGGGTCCGCCTCGGCGACGAGGGCGTCGACGGCGAAGGTGTCGCCCGGGGCGCGGTGCCGGACGGCCTGGACCCGTCCCGGGGCGGTGGACAGCAGGCGCGGGGTGCCGCCGGATTCGGCGACCGCCTGCCAGGGGGAGGTCAGCTCGACCTGTTCGACGCCGTACGGCGCGACCAGGAACGCGATCGTCCGGCCGGTGAGCGTGGTGGACGGCCAGCCCATGGGGTCCGGCCGTTCAGCGCGGGTGGGGGGCGGTCAGGTCGACCGCGGTGGGCGGGGCGGAGCTGAGCCTGGCCCGCGGGCAGTCGAGGTGCACGGCGCGGTCCAGGTGGTCGACCCGGACGACCAGGCCGACCGGGACCAGTACCCGGGTGCCCGGCACCCAGGAGTCGGCGTCGACCAGCAGGTGGTCCCCGGTGTCCTGGGTGACCCGGCCGACCGGGCCGTCGGTGGCCGACACCTCGTAGCCGGTCAGGCCGAGGTCTGCGGCGGGGTGGGAGCCCGGGCGGTGCTCCCACAGGTCGGTGCTCATCCGCGCCTCCCGGGGGTTCGTTCGCTCATGGCCTCACGCCTCCGGCCGGTCCCAGGGCCGGCGTTCCCGGCGCTCACGCCGCTCGCGCCGTTCCCGGGACTCCCGGGGCTCCCGGGGTTCGCGGGGTGCACGGGGCTCCCGGGGCGCATGGGGCTCACGGGGCTCCGTCCGTTCGGCGGCCCCGGGGCCGCCGTCCCGGGCGGCACCGCGGCGGCGCAACAGCTCCGAGGTGGCGACCGCCGCCGCCACGGTGGCGGCCCAGACCACGCCGAGCGCGGTGAGCACGGCGGTGTTCGGGGTGCGTACGCCCACGCCGAGGCAGATCGCCGTCATCACCAGGGCGGTCACCACGACCCCCGCCGAGACCCGCCGGCCGACGGCGCGGAGCAGGCGCCGGGCCCGGCTGGGCCGCTTGGCGCCCATCGTGCTCAACTTCCGGTCGAGCCGTGTGTCCTGGCGCAGATCGGACTCGATCTCCTCCAGGAGCCGCCGCTCCCATCCGCTCAGGGCGGGTCCGTCCATCTCGGTCACCTCCGACACTTCGGGTGACGTGCTCGCACCGGGGCGGTTGCCCGGTACGGGCCGGCGCTAACCGTTCCGGGGACCACCTGTTCCGGCGCCCACCGGACCGAAGGCCCGGGGACGGGCGAGCAGGCTGTCGTCCAGGACGCACAGGAGGGCGGCGGCGTCGCGGTGGACCTCGGCCGCACCCGCCGCCCGCAGTTCCGGACCGGCGTCCCCGCCGGTCTCCAGGGCGACGCACGGCACCCCGGCCCGCCGCGCCGCCCGCACCTCGCGCACGCTCCCGGCGACGGCCACGGCGTGCGAGGCCCGGCCGTCCACCAGGTCCAGTGCGGCCCGTACCGGGTCTCCCCCGGGTTCGGCCACGGTCAGGGCAGGGGCCCCGGCGGGCCCGGGCCCGGTCAGCAGGACCGTCCAGCCCCGGGTGGCGCATTCGCGCAGCAGTTCGGCCCCGCCGGGCAGCGCGGGCCGCCAGTCGGTACCGAAGAGTGCTGCCGAGATCACCGTCATGGCCACCGCTTCCGTTCGCAGGCCACGCGCCGTACGCCCTTCCAGACTAGGCCGCTCCCCGCCCCCGCGCGCTGCCTGCCGGCGGCGGATCCGGCCGGGCCGGGCCGGAGCGCGAAGGGCCGCCGCGCGCCGGGGCGCGGGGGATGCGGAGGTCGACGGGGAGGAGGGGCGGGGTGCAAGCGGCGGCAGGACGGCGGGGACGCGGGTAAGCGGTGCGAGACGGGGCAGGGAGGCGGGGAGGCGGTCTACTCGTCGAAGGGGTCCGAGGCCAGCCGCGCGTGCAGGTGCTCGTCCTGGTAGCCGCGCCCCTCGAAGTGCCACGAGGCCCGCAGGGTGCCCTCGTACGGGAAGCCGGCGCGGTCCGCGAGCCGGCAGGAGCGGTCGTTGCCGACGGCGTGGAAGAGCTCGATGCGGCGGGCGCCCGCGCTCTCGACGGCCCAGCGGGTGGCGGCGAGAGTCGCCCGGGTGGCCAGGCCGCGGCCTCGGGCGGCGGCGAGCAGCCAGTAGCCGACCATCGCGACGCCGTCGGCCCGGTCGGTCCACCTCAGGAAGGCGTTGCCGAGGAGGGTGCCGTCGGCGGCGTCGGTGACGGCGAAGGCGGCCTCGGTGCCCTCGGCCCAGCCGGCGTCGCAGCGGTCGAGGTAGGCCTCGGCGGCGGCCGGGTCGGCGGTGTCGAGCGGGTTCCAGCGGGCGAGTTCCGCGTCCGCCGCCGCGGCGACCAGGGCGGGGACGACGCCGCCCGGTACGTCGAGGGCGCGCCCCCACGGGCGGAGCCTGGCGTCGCCGAGGTCGAGGACTGCGGGGCGGAACGGGCGCCGCTCGGTGATGGTATCGCTGGTGGCCATCCGGCCTTCCTACCCCGCGTGCCCCCGCGTCCGCCAGCGATTTTGTCGGCGGTCGGCGGTCAACGGCCGGTGGCTGGTGGCTGGTGGCTGGTGGAGGGACGGGCGGGGAGGGACGGGCGGGGAGGGCGGCGCCCGGCACCCTCACCGGGAGCCGCCGTTCCCGGAGCCGGTTCAGATCCGCGCCAGATACCCGTTGTCGACCAGCCAGAGCACGTTCAGCTTGGCCGGGCCGCCGGGCACCAGCGCCGTGTCGAGCTGGTACTGCAGGCCCCAGCCGGGCTGGTTGAACCACGGCGCGATCGGGCCGGCGTGCACCTTGAACGCCTTGACCACCTTGTAGTCGTGGTAGTTGCAGGCGGCCGGCGGGTTGCCGTCGAGGCTCTGCGGCGGTATCGCGCGGTTGGCGTAGGGCAGGCCCTCGGGGGCGAGGAAGGCGCCGTACTCGCTGCCGTAGCGGTCGATGTTCTGGTTGGGGTAGAGCGTGATGTCGAACTCGACCGGGCTGCCGTCAGGCAGGGTGACGTAGCCGTCGGACGGCGGGTAGATCCAGCCGCCCTTGCCGCCGTTGGCGGCGGCGTCGTAGTACTTCGCCAGGAAGGCCTGGTCGCTCGTGCCGCCGGTGCGCTGGTAGCCGAGGAGCTGGCGGCCGACCGGGCCGGTGGTCGGGAGGTCCTGCGGGCCGAGCCGGGCGTCGTCGTCGCGGAAGGCGGCGGAGCACTGGTCGGAGGGGGTTCCGGCCGGTGCGGCGGCGGCCGGGATGCTCGGGGCGAGTACGGCGGCGGCTGCGGCGAGGGGCGCGGCGAGCAGGCGAAGGCGAAGGCGCACGGTGTCTCCGTCGGACGGTTCGGCGGTCGGGAGGCCCGCGGAGGGGTGTGATGTTCACCCTCCGTGGCCGGATCGACACCAGGCAACCGGATCATCTGATCATTCGTCAATATGATCCGAGCGGTAGCCCGTCGAACTCCGCCCTTTCCGCCAAACCCGGGACACCGCGGCCGCCCACCTGCGAGGATGAGCGGCCCGGCGCAGGCCCAGCGTGGCCCCTTCGGCGCCCGGAGCGCCGCCCGCTCAGCGGCCCGGCGCCACCCGCCCCAACAGGTGGAGCAGCCGGTCCAGGGCGTCCTTGGAGTTGGGCTCGGTCAGGTTGACCATGAGCCGGAACGCCACTTTCAGCAGGGCCGGGTGGCCGAGCCCGGCGGCACCGGCGGCACCGAGCAGCCGGGGGCGGCCGAGCAGGTCGGCCGCCATCCGGCCGAGCGCGAAGTACCCGGCGTAGGCGGAGCGCAGGGCCTGCGGGTAGCCGCGCAGGGCGAGTTCACGCCCCCGGTCGGTACGTCGGGCGAGGGCCTGGACGATGGTCTCGGCGGCGTAGCGGCCGGACTCCATCGCGTAGGCGATGCCCTCCCCGGTGCCCGGGCTGACCGTGCCGCCCGCGTCCCCGACGAGCAACAGGCCGTCCGCGTAGTGCGGTTGGCGGTTGAGTCCCATCGGGAGGGCGGCGCCGCGGATCGGTTCGGTGACGCCGTCGGGGGTGTAGCCGTAGCCGGGCGGCAGGCGCTCGCACCAGCGGCGCAGCAGCTCCCGCCAGTCGACCTCGGTCCTGGCGGTGTCGAGGACGCCGAGGCCGACGTTGGCGGTGCCGTCGCCCATGCCGAACACCCAGGCGTAGCCGGGCAGCAGGCGCCCGGCCGGGTCGCCGGGGTCGCGCAGGTCGAGCCAGGCCTCCAAGTACCGGTCCTCGTGGCGCGGGGTGGTGAAGTACGTGCGGTAGGCGACGCCCATCGCGCGGTCGGGGCGGCGGTAGCGCTTCATGGCGACGGACAGCCGGGTGGAGTTGCCGTCGGCGGCGACCACGATCGGGGCCCGGTAGGCGACGGGCCGGCGGTCCTCGCCCAGCTTGGCGGTGACACCGGTGATCCGGCCGGTCCGCTCGTCCAGCAACGGGCCCGCCACATTGGCGCGTTCGATCACCCGGGCACCGGCCGAGGCGGCCTTCCGGGCGAGCAGTTCGTCGAAGTCGGCGCGCCGGCGGACCAGCCCGTACCCGGGGAAGGCGGAGAGCTCGGGCCAGTCGAACTCCATCGAGCGGCGCCCGGAGACCAGCCGCAGGCCCCGGTTGTGCAGCCAGCCGGCCTCCTCGGAGACGTCGATGCCGAGGTCGGTGAGCTGCTTGACGACGCGGGGGGTGAGGCCGTCGCCGCAGACCTTCTCGCGTGGGAAGGCGGACTTCTCCAACAGCAGGACGTCCAGGCCGGTCCGGGCGAGGTGGGCGGCGGCGGTGGAGCCGGCCGGGCCGGCTCCGACCACGATGACGTCGGCGCTCTCCTCGGCGGTCTGCTCTGGGCCGGGCATCGCAACTCTCCCACGGGTCGGGTCGGCTGCGCGCGCGAGGGGAATCAGCGCGACGGACTCAGCGCGACGGGGTAGGCGGACTGGGCGGTTCCAGACGGACGATAGAGACATCCGGCGGCCGCTCGCCGCCCCGACACGCAGGCCGCTCCCGGATACCGCTCAATACCGGCCACCTCGGCTCCGCGGGTTCACCCGCCGGGTCCGGGCCCGGAGTTGACCACCGAGCCCCTGGGCCCGCGAGCAGCTGCGGGACCAGGGGCTCCCCTCGTACGACGGCGCCAGTGCACCCGGAGGCCCACCGCCGACGGCGCCGCCGACGACGATGAGGGCCCCGGCCACGGGGGTGAGCCGGGGCCCTCATCCCTGTCTACGGCCGGCCCGGGGCCCCCGGTTCACCACGGGCAACAGGAGAATCACCAGTATCTTCAGCACCATTGGCACCACTGGCACTTAAAGCACTACCGGCACCGCCCGGCCGGGCCCGGGAACGCCGGAAGCCCCTGGCGGCACGGGGGAAGGTGCGCCAGGGGCTTCCACTGCGGACTACGACCGGTACCCCGTCTCGGGTTCACCGCCGCGACCGCGGCCCGTACCCGGCCCCACCCGGCCCGGGTACGTCGGGAAGCCCTGGGCCGCACGGGGGGACGGCCGGGGCTTCCACCGGGGACTACGGCCGGCCCGCCGTCACGGGTTCACCGCCGTCACGGGTTCACCGCCAGCACCACGTACCCCGCCAGCACCGCCAGGTGGACCGCCCCCTGGAGCGGCGTCGCCCGGCCCGGGATGACCGTGAGGGTGCCCAGCGCGACGGTCAGGGTCAGCAGCACCATGTGGGCCGGCTCCAGTCCGAGGACGAGCGGGCCGGACAGCCAGGTGGAGGCGATCGCGACCGCCGGGATGGTCAGGCCGATACTGGCGAGCGCCGAGCCGAGGGCCAGGTTGAGGCTGGTCTGCACCCGGTTGCGGGCGGCCGCGCGCATCGCCGCGATGGTCTCCGGCAGCAGCACCATCAGCGCGATCACCACACCGACGACGGCGTGCGGGAGCCCGGCGTCGTCCACCGCCTTCTCGATGGTCGGCGACACGCCCTTGGCCAGGCCCACCACCGCGACCAGCCCGACGGCGAGCAGCAGCAGGCTGACCCCGGCGGCGCGGACGGTGGGCGGGCTCGCGTGGTCCTCCTCCTCCGCCACCCCGCCCTCGGGGACGACCGCCAGGAAGTAGTCGCGGTGCCGGACGGTCTGGGTGGCCACGAACAGCCCGTAGACCACCAGCGACGCGGTGGCCGCGTAGGTCAGCTGGGTGGTCGAGAACTGCGGGCCGGGCGAGCTGGTGGTGAAGGTCGGCAGCACCAGGCTGAGGGTCGCGAGGGTGGCGATGCAGGCGAGCGCGGCGCCGGTGCCCTCGGGGTTGAAGACGGCGGTCCGGTACTTGACGGCGGCGACCAGGATGGACAGGCCGAGGATGCCGTTGCAGGTGATCATCACGGCGGCGAACACGGTGTCCCGGGCCAGGGTGGCGGACTTGTCCCCGCCGTCCGCCATCAGCGTCACGATCAGCGCGACCTCGATCACGGTGACCGCCACCGCGAGCACCAGTGATCCGTAGGGCTCGCCCGACCAGTGCGCGATCACCTCGGCGTGGTGCACGGCGGAGAGCACCGCGCCGACCAGGAAGCAGGCGACCACGCCCACCACCCAGCCGGGCAGGTCTTCGTGCCAGGTCAGGGCGAGGACGACGAACGACACCACCGGAACGACGACGGTCCATTGCGCGGCGGCCGCGCGGAGCTTCGTGATCATGCCGCAGAGGATCCCAGACCGGGGGCCGGTCACCCGGGTGCCCGCGCCGGGATTCGTAGGGATGTGGCATAACTCATCCCGGTTCGCTCCCTCACCCGCCGTAGTCGGACAGGTACCGGAGCACCTTGTCCACGTGCGGGCGGACCCGCTCCGGGACTCTCCCGGCCGCCTCCACGGTCTTGTCGCTGGTCCGGTAGGCGGCCGTCACCAGGGCCGGCAGGTCGCGGGTCAGACCGGCCCGCTTGAGCTGCTGGTCGAGCCAGCAGACGTAGTTGCCCATCGCGGCGATCGCGTCGCCCGGGTCCAGGTACGAGGTGGGGCCGGGGTGGGCCGCCGCCTTCGCCCAGGCCCCGAAGACGGCGGGCGTCCACATCGCGATGCCGTACTCACCGGTCTCCGGGCGGGCGGCGTTCGGGTCGAAACCGCTCTCGGCCTTCAGCATCGCCGCCAGCAGCGCCGGGGTGACCTCCGGCTCGGGGCAGCGCCGGGCAGCGACGTCGATCATGCCCCGGTAGGCGACCGGGACGTCCGAGCCCGCCGGGATGGCGCCGGGCAGCGGGGGCGGGGCGCGATGGGCACCCGGCGCGGCGGGCTCCGGTCCGCCGGTCAACGCCAGGACGGCGAGCGCGCAGCCGAGCAGGCCCGCCCCGGCCCGTACGGCGGTGCGGCGGCGCCGGGCCGGGGCGGCGGTGGCCCGGGCGACCAGGGCGGTGAGGTCGACACGGGCCCGCTCCTCCCGCCCGGCGGCCAGACAGGCGCCGACCACGGGCCGCCAGCGGCCGGGCAGCGCCTCGTCCGGCCGCAGCGGCGCCGCGCCCCGCGCGTACGCCTGGGCCGCCAGCGAGCGGGCCCGGGCGGTGGCGCCGACGAAGGGGTGCAGGCCGCCGGTGAGCAGCTGGTGGGTGAGCACGCCGAACGCCCAGACGTCGGCGCTGGGGCGCACCGCGACCCCGCGCGCGCCGGTGCGCTGGGACCACCACTCGGGCGGCACGTGGTCGGGCGAGCCCAGCGGCGGGGCGTACGCGTGGGTGCCCTCCAGTTCGGCGGTGAGGCCGAAGTCGGCGATCTTGGCGGTGCCGTCGGACATCAGGAGGATATTGGCCGGTTTCAGGTCCCCGTGGACCCAGCCGGCCCGGTGCATGTGGGTCAGGCCGGCGCAGACCTCGGTGAGGATGCGCTCGGCGCCGGGCACCGCCGTGCCGGGGCGGGCGTCGGCCAGCACGTCGTGCAGGCTGCGGTCGGCGCGTTCCATCACCAGGGCGACGGCGCCGTCCAGGGCGGGGTGGTCCGGGTCCTCGACGGTGACCACGGTGAGGGTGCGGATCAGGTGGGGGTGGTCGGCGAGGCGGCTGAACCGCTGTTCGCTGCGGGCCATCTGGGCGACGGTCCGGCGCTGGCCGGGGCTGAACCGGGCGGCGCCGAGGAGCTTGACGGCGGCCGGGGTGCCGTCCGGGCCCTCGGCGGCGTGGACGCTGCCCCAGGCCCCCGCGCCGAGGAAGGCGCCGAGGCGGTAGCCGGCGACCCGGTAGCCGTCCGGGACCTCGAAGGGCGGCGGACCGGCCTCGCCCGGGCGGCCCTCCGGGGAGCACGGGTCGGGACCGCCGGCGGGCCTCACGGCCGGGCGGCCGGGCCGCGCCGGGGCGGGAGCAGCGCCAGGTGCTCCTCCCGGACCAGGTCGAACCTGAGCGCCAGGGCGACCAGTTCCTCCCGCTTGCCGCCGCCCGGGCCCTCCTCGTACGGCTCGCGCAGCCGCAGTTTCGTCTCCACCAGGTAGTCGATGTGGTAGTTCACCGCCGAGCGGGTCAGCGCCCGGCAGGAGGGCAGGGCGCGCAACCGGGCCAGCACCCCGGTCGCCCCCGGCACGGCGGCGGCCGACGGCGAGCGCAACCGGGGCTCGCAGAGCGCGAGCAGCACCAGGAAGTACTTGGCGGTCGGGTCGAGGGCGAAGGGGCTGACGGTGCGCTCGCCGTCGGCGCCGCCGGGCCCGCCGTCCAGGTAGGCGTGCTGAGGGGCGAAGACCTTGAAGGAGGCGGGTTCGCCGAGGGCGGGCAGCAGGACCCGGGAGAGTTCGAACGGCACGGGCGCGCCGAGCCGGCCGGGCGCCACCTTGACATGCTCCCCCGCGCCCTCCAGGTTCTCCACGACGTAGGTGGCGGAGGCACTGAAGTTCGACAGCCGCCAGTAGTCCTCGGCCGCGACGACCTCCCCGGCGCGGCGGGAGACGCCCTGGTCGGGCAGCGGGATGGGGGCCGGGCGGCCGGGTTCGCCGCGCCCGAAGGCCGCGCTCTCGCCCGGGCCCATCCGCAGCAGGACGGGCGCTCGATGTGGCGTCAGTTCGGACGCCGGACAGGGAAGTTGCACGATGACCGTGTCCACGCAGCCACCTCCGTGGGATCGGGTCGATGGTATCCGTCCGATTCGTCCCCTTGGCAAGCCGCCACTCGGACGGGTGAAGGGACACCGCCAACCGTGGCCGGGCGGCGGCGCGGCCGACGGCGACCATGTCCGACCGCCGGCGCGGCCGAAAATGGTTGCAGCATGTAGTTGAACGGTCACCATGAGTGTGACGCAACGCACACCGACTACGTCCACAATGTGTGCAAGACTCATCCCAAGGAGTGAGATTCCCTTTATTTCCAAGGAGGTTCGCATCATGCGCACTCGGATCGCAGCTGTGATGGTGACGGTGGCAGGGATCACCGGCCTGGCGGCCGCCCCGGCCATGGCCGCCCCGGCAACGTCCGAGCTCGACACCGTGGCCTGTGCCACGGTGCTCAACCACCCCTGCATCTCGCACCAGGCCGACGGCGAGGGCGTCGTCGGCGTCGCCCAGGTCACCGCCGACCCGGGCCAGTTGACGGTCGTCAGGGTCGAGGTCCGCACCCAGGCCGCCTGGGGCAGCCCGTGGCAGACCACCGCCTCGGCCACCACCCTGCGGCTCGGCTCGGCCAAGGCCGTCACCCCGCGCGTCGTCACCACCGACCTGCGCATGATCTGCGCCACCGCCGGCCCGGCGCTGGACGCGGCCAAGCAGGTCACCACCTGTACCAACCCGTTCTGATCCCGGGGGCCCTGACGGCCCGCACGCGCTCCGTCCGCACCGGCGGGGAGCAGCAGGATCAGCGGTAGGACGAGCCGGGGCCACGCCCCGCTCGGGGCCGGCCGCCGGGACCCCCGTTCCCGGCGGCCGGCCCGTCGCGGTCCGCCCCCTCCGCGCCCCCGTCCCCTCCGCACCACTCCGCCGCCCGCCGGGCACCTTCCGTACCCCCGCCGGACATCCGTCCGGAGGGAAGAACAGGAGGTCGGAGACGGCTCCGCGCGGTCCCGGGTGGACCTGGGGCACCCGTTCACGGCAAACTGGTCTAGACCTCGGAGGTCTAGACCTCAGACTCGCCTCAGAACGGTGGACCCAGTATGGAAATCGTGATCGTCCCAGACGCACCTGCGGCCGGCGAACTCATCGCCGCGGCGATCACCGATCTGCTGACCGACAAGCCCGAGGCCCTGCTCGGCGTCGCGACCGGCTCGACCCCGCTGCCGATCTACCAGGCCCTCGCCGCACGGGTCGCCGACGGCCGCCTGGACGCCTCCCGGGCCCGCATCTGCCAGCTGGACGAGTACGTCGGCCTGCCCGCCGGCCACCCGGAGTCCTACCGCTCCGTGGTGCTGCGCGAGGTCGTCGAGCCGCTCGGCCTCACCGAGGACTCCTTCCTCGGCCCGGACGGCAACGCCACGGACATCGCCGCGGCGGCCATCGCCTACGACCGCGCGCTGGCCGAGGCCGGCGGAGTCGACCTCCAGCTGCTCGGCATCGGCACCGACGGCCACATCGGCTTCAACGAGCCGTGCTCCTCGCTCGCCTCCCGGACCCGGATCAAGACCCTGACCCGGCAGACCCGCGAGGACAACGCGCGCTTCTTCGACAGCATCGACGAGGTCCCGCACCACGTCATCACCCAGGGCATCGGCACCATCCTGGAAGCCCGCCACCTGGTGCTGCTCGCCACCGGCGAGGCCAAGGCTGAGGCCGTCGCCCTCGCCGTCGAGGGCGCGCTGTCCGCCGTCGTCCCCGCCTCGGCGCTCCAGCTGCACCCGCACGCCACCGTCGTCGTCGACGAGGCCGCCGCCTCCCGCCTCAAGCTCGCCGACTACTTCCGCGACACCTACGCGGCCAAGCCGGCCTGGCAGAAGCTCTGAGCGCTCCCGCGCAGCCGTGACGGCAGGGGCGCCGGCCACCGATCCGCTCGGTGGCCGGC
>NZ_JBHTRF010000120.1:0-18365 GCF_042796115.1 Kitasatospora sp. NPDC056446
CCCTCAAGCGCGCCCGACACCGCGACTGGCCACCACCCGAACCGACAACAGTCACGATCGCCGAACCAGGAGCGACCTAAAGTCACCGGCATTGGCCCTAGGCCCTCTCTTTCGGATCTTGCCGGGCGCGCGACGCCGGGCATCCCGCCTGGACGCACCGGCGAATCGTCCGAGTACGACCCAGTACGAGGGCGATCCGCCGGCACGCCCAGCCGGGCGCCCAACGCCGCGCGCTGATCCGACAGACCCGAAAGAGAGGGCCTACACCGGTGCGGTGCGCACCGCCCCCGGCCGCGCCCGGCCCCCTCCCCCGGCCCGGCCGCCAGCGGGCGCCGCCTCGCGCAGCCGCTGGCTGATCACCTGCGAGATGCCGTCGCCCTTCATCGTCACGCCGTAGAGCGCGTCGGCGGACTCCATCGTGAGCTTCTGGTGGGTGATCACGATCAGCTGGGAGCTCTCCCGCAGCTCCTCCATGATCCCGACCAGCCGGCGCAGGTTGGTCTCGTCCAGCGCCGCCTCCACCTCGTCCATCACGTAGAACGGGCTGGGCCTGGCCTTGAAGATCGCCACCAGCAGCGCCACCGCGGTCAGCGAGCGCTCGCCGCCGGACAGCAGCGACAGCCGCTTGACCTTCTTGCCCGGCGGGCGGGCCTCCACCTCGACCCCGGTGGTGAGCATGGACTCCGGGTCGGTCAGCACCAGCCGGCCCTCCCCGCCCGGGAAGAGCCGGGCGAAGACGCCCTCGAACTGGGCGGCGGTGTCGTGGTACGCCGAGCTGAACAGCTGCTCGACCCGCTGGTCCACGTCCCGGACGATGTCCAGCAGGTCGCGCCGGCCGCGCTTGAGGTCGTCCAGCTGCTCCCCGAGGAACCGGTGGCGCTCCTCCAGCGCGGCGAACTCCTCCAGCGCCAGCGGGTTGACCTTGCCGAGCTGCTGGTACGCCTTCTCGGCGGCCCTCAGCCGCTTCTCCTGCTCGGCCCGGACGTACGGGTACGGCTCCCCGGGTTCCTGGCCCTCCTCCTCCGGCGCGGCCGGCGGGACGGGCACCTCCGGCCCGTAGCCGGCGAGCAGTTCGCCGCCGTCGATGCCGAACTCCTCCAGCGCCCGGGCCTCCAACTGCTCGATCCGCAGCCGCTTCTCCGCCCGCAGCACCTCGTCCCGGTGCCCGGCGTCGACGAGCTTGTCCAGTTCCTCCTTGAGGCCGCGGCCCAGTTCGCGGTGCTCGCACAGTTCCTCCTCGCGCTCGGCGCGCGCCCCTTCGACGGCCGCCCGCCCGGCGTCCGCGCGGGCCAGCGACACCTCCAGGCAGGCCAGCAGCTGCCGGGCGCCCGCCGCGACGGCGTTCGCCACCCCGGCGTCGTGCTCGGCGCGCCGGCGGCGCTCGGCGGCGCGGGCGCGCGCCTCGCGCTCGGCCCGGGCGGCCCGGTCCAGCCGGTCCGCCCGTCCCGCCAGGGCGCGGACCCGCTCCTCGTGGGTGCGCACCGCGAGCCGGGCCTCCAGCTCGGCCTGCCGGGAGGTGCCCGCGGCCTCGGCGAGGCGCTGCTGCTCGGCGGTGTCCGGCTCGTCCTCCCCCGCGTCCGCCGACTCCTGGGCCGCGGCCAGCCGCTGCGCCGACTCCTCGGCGGCGGCGAGCAGTTCGGCCAGGCCCTGCTCGGCCCGCGCGGCGGCGGCCGACAGCCGCTCGGCCTCCCCGGCGGCGGCGCGGGCCTGCCCGCCGAGCCGGCCGAGGGCGCCGGCGGTCCGGGCCCGCTCCTTCTCGTCCTGCCGCCGCTGCTCGCCGAGCCGCTCCACCTCGGCGGCCGACTCCCGGCGCCGGTCGGTGAGTTCGGCCAGCCGCCCGGCCGACTCGGCGCAGCGGACGGCGAGTCCACCGATCGCCCGGGCCGCTTCGTCCACGGCCGCCTGGGTCTCCAGCAGGCTGGGTGCCCCGCCGGAGCCGCCGTGCGCGAAGCCGGCGCCGAGCCGGTCCCCGTCGGCGGTGACGGCGGTGAGGCCGGGGTGCGCGGCGGCCAGCCGCAGCGCGGCGTCCAGGTCCGCGACCACCGCCACCCCGGCCAGCAGCTGCCGCACGGCGGTGAGCAACTCGGGTGGGCCGTCGATCAGTTCGGTGGCCCGGCGGGCGCCGTCCGGCAGCTCGGCGGCCACCTCCGGCCGGTCCGCCGCACCCGCGATCAGCAGCGCGGCCCGCCCGGCGTCGTCGGCGCGCAGCAGCCGCAGCGCCTCGACGGCGGCGGCCGGCGAGTCGACGGCCACCGCGTCGGCGGCCGCGCCGAGCGCCGCCGCCACCGGCACCTCGTACCCGGCTTCGATCCGCAGCAGCGCGGCCGCCGGCCCGAGCAGCCCGCCCAGCCGCTCCCCCGCCGCGAGCAGCGCGCCGGTGCCGTCCTTGCGGCGCAGCCCGAGCGAGAGCGCCTCGTGCCGCGCGGTGAGCCCGGCCCGCTCGCGCTCCGCCGCGCCGGCCGTCTCCCGGGCGGCGGCGAGTTCCCGTTCGACGGCGGCCAGCCGCTCGCGCGCCGCCCGGTGGCCGGCCTCGGCCTGCTCGTCGTCCCCGGTCGGTCCGCCCACCTGCTGCCGGAGGTCGTCCAGTTCGCGCTGCGCGGCCCCGGCGCGCAGCAGCGCCTCGTCCCTGGCCTCGGCGAGCCGGCCGGTCTCGGCCTGTGCCGCGGCGGCCCTGGAGCGGGCGGCGGCGGCCTGCCCCTGCAGCCGGGCGAGGCCCTCCCTGCGGTCGGCGATGGCCCGGGCGGCGGCGCGCAGCCGGTGCTCCTCGGCGGCCAGGTCCCGTTCCAGGCCGCCCCTGCGCTCGACCGCCTCGGCCAGCGCGTACTGCGCCTCCTCCAGTGCCTCGGCGAGTTCGGCCTCGTCCCGGCGGACCCGTTCGGCCTCCCGCTCCATGTCCTCCGGTGTCCCGCCGGGTGCGCCGGCGGCCCGTTCCTCGGCCCGTCCTCCGGCGGCGGCGTGCCGGGCGCGGGCCTCGGCCAGCCCGATGGTGCCGCGGGTGCGCTCGGCGAGGGCGGAGAGCCGGTACCAGGTCTGTCTGACGGCCTCCAGTTCGGGCCCGAGCCGGCGGACCTGCGCGTCCAACAGGCGCTCGCGCTGCACCGCGCGGGCCAGTTCCTGTTCGACGGTGGTCCGGCGCAGCCGCAGCGCGAGTTCGTCCGCGACCTCGGCCTCGACGGCCCGGCGGAGCGCGGAGAGGTCGTCGGCGAGCAGTCGCAGCCGGGCGTCGCGCAGGTCGGCCTGGATGCCGGCGGCCCGGCGGGCGATCCTGGCCTGGCGGCCGAGCGGGCCGAGCTGGCGGCGCAGTTCGGCGACCAGGTCCTGGACCCGGTTGAGGTTGGCCTGCATGGCGTCCAGCTTCCGCAGCGCCTTCTCCTTGCGCCGGCGGTGCTTGAGGACGCCGGCCGCCTCCTCGATGAAGGCACGCCGGCCCATCGGGTCGGCGTGCAGGACGGAGTCCAGCTGCCCCTGGCCGACGATGACGTGCATCTCGCGGCCGATGCCGGAGTCGGAGAGCAGTTCCTGGATGTCGAGCAGGCGGCAGGTCTCGCCGTTGAGGGCGTACTCGCTGCCGCCGTTGCGGAACATGGTCCGGGTGATCGTCACCTCGGAGTAGTCGATCGGCAGGGCGCCGTCGCCGTTGTCGATGGTGAGGCTGACCTCGGCGCGGCCGAGCGGGGCGCGCCCGCTGGTCCCGGCGAAGATGACGTCCTCCATCTTGCCGCCGCGCAGCGTCTTGGCCCCCTGCTCGCCCATCACCCAGGACAGCGCGTCGACCACGTTCGACTTGCCGGAGCCGTTCGGGCCGACCACGCAGGTGATGCCCGGCTCGAAGCGCAGGGTGGTGCTGGAGGCGAAGGACTTGAACCCGCGCAGCGTCAGACTCTTCAGGTGCACGCGGCCGGTCTCCTCATCGCTCGCCGGGGGTCCCAGCGTGCGACTGTATCCGGAGTCGGACACGACGAAGGGACGCCACATCAGGGCGTCCCTTGCAAGCTGCGTCCCTTTCGGGGCGGCTCAGTGCACAGCGGCGTCGATCTGCGAGGACCGGGCGGGACTCAGGTGAGAGCCGGCTCCCGCTGATCCAGATCGATACTGCGAAGCAGCGAGTGCTCGTCAGCGACAGCGGTGAGCGCGTCGTTCTCTGCCTGCATCCGAAGGAGCTCGGATTCAAGGTCCTGGACGCGCTGCTGAAGCCGTCGCATCTCGGAGAGCATTCGCGGGTCGGGGCCGCCGACGTACCCGAGAAGCGCCTTTGCCATGATGAATGGTCCTCCACGCTGAGTGACCGAACCGGAACGGTCCAGGTCTAGGGGGAAGGGGGACGCACGCGCGGCGCGCCACCGGAAGTGCTGGCTGGGCACTACGGCACAACCACCGTGAGCTGGGCTCACGAGGGCATGCGCCTGCCGGGATAACGCGGTCGTGTGCGCGGGCTTCCAGCGTCTCACCAAAGACGGAAAGGGTCAACACGATCACCGCACGCTACCGCGGCCCTGTCACCTGCCCGGCGGTGTCGTCACGTCGGGGGCTCTCTGGGCGGGTCCACCAGGTGCTCGTGGATCATCGTTCGATGCGGAGTCAACCACGAGTCTGCCCGGATGGCAACCTCGTGACACCGCCGGTTCGGGATCTTTTCCCGGGTGCCCCGGGGACGGGCCCGCGGGCGGCGGCTCAGCGGATCTCGAAACCCTCGTAACCAGGGCCGACGGCCGTCCAGATCTCGGTCACGCCGCTGACGTTCCCGGGGGTGCCGGGGCCGCGCAGCAGGGCCAGCAGCTGCTCGCAGTCGGCCGCGAGGCCCTCCGCGACGACCTGTACCCGGCCGTCGCCGAGGTTCCCGGCGTAGCCGGTCAAGCCGATCTCCAGCGCCCGTGCCCTGGTCCACCAGCGGAACCCGACCTGCTGGACCTTCCCCCGGACCCAGGCGGTGACCCGGACCGGTTCCTCACTGTGGGCGTCGCGACCGTGCATGCCCCGACCCTAGCCGCCCCCGCGCCCGCCCACCGCTCGGGCCCCGGCACAGGGCGCCGGGGCGCCCGTACACGGCAGCGGCCCCGCCGGAGGACCGGCGGGGCCGCGTGGGGTCGGTGCCCGGGCGGGCGGGTTACCAGTCCCCGCCGCCGAAGTCGCCGCCACCGCCGCCGAAGTCGGACCCGCCGAAGCCGCCGAAGTCGGAGCTGTTGAAGTCGGCCCCGGTGAAGTCGCCGCCCTCGTGCTGGTCCTGGTAGCCGCCGTGGCCGCCGTCCATCATCGGCGCCGCGGCGTAGGCCGGGGAGGCCATCATCGAGCCGAGCATGGTGCCGACCAGCAGGCCGGGCAGCAGACCGCCGCCGAAGCCGCCGAAGTAGCCGCCCGCCCAGGGCCCGTACGCCGGGCCGGCGTTCCAGTACGGCTGCGGGCCGTGGTCGGTGTCCACGGTGCGGATGGCCGGGTCGAGGCCGGCCGCCAGCCGGTCCGCGTCGGCCTGGCAGACCGGGACGGTGCGGGCGGCGCCACCGTCCGGGGACCAGTCGACGTCCTTGACGGACGGGCCGTGGCGCGGGTCCATGAAGCACGGGGGACGGCGCTCGGGCAGCGGGCGCTTGGCGCGCCGGGCGTCCAGGGTGGCCAGCGCGAACCGGCCGTCCTCGATCGCCTCGGTGACCGGCTTGACGTCGTCCGGCCGCTTGGCCTCGTCCATCAGGCGCTTGGACTTCTCGTAGGAGTCCAGGGCGTGGGTGTAGTCGGTGCGCTGGGCGTCGTCGGCGTCGGCCGCGGCCGGGTTGAAGTCGAGCCGGTCCAGTTCCTCGCCGAAGGCGGTGATGTCCTCGTCCACGACGCGGCGCAGCTGCTCCAGCTCGGCCCGGGCCTGGTCCTCCTTGCGCTTCTTGGCGCGGCGGAAGAGGAAGAAGACGCCGGCGCCGGCCAGCGCCAGCAGCAGGACCGGGATGACCACCCAGGCGATCGAGGTGCTGTGGTTGACGCCCTCGCCCTTGGTCTGCGGGGCGGCCTGGTCGACGAAGTCGTTCAGGGTCGCGTCGATGTCGCCGCCGTGGGCGCGGAAGACGGCGCCGGAGATCTTCTGCGGGACGCCCGCGGCCGCGGCGCCGCGGTCACCGCCGGCGGTGAAGTCGTTGCCGCGCCAGACCGCGTAGACCCCGTCGACGCCCACCATGGCGCGCAGGTCCTTGAGGACGGTGCTCTTGCCGTAGGCCGGCGAGTCGGGGACGACCGCGACGAAGATCGGCTTGTCGGCCTTGTCGATCTTCTTGGTCAGGGCGTCGGCCTGGGCCTGGCTGAAGCGGCTGGTCATCGCCGGGTCGACGTAGACCTGCCCCTTCTTCAGCGTGGCGGAGGCATCGCTCAGCCCGCTCGCGGCGGAGGCCGCGGGCGCCAGCAGGAGCAGCAGCCCCAGCAGCGCCGCCACCAGGGCAAGCGGCCCGGCGCCCCGGGAACGTCGTGCAAGGGTTCTCATGTCCCCGACGCTACCGTGACCGGCGCCGAAGCACGCCATACCCTTCGCATACTGGTGGTGACAAGACTCCCCGCCGTCCGCCGGGGCCGCTCCCCTTCTCGGGGATGATGTTTCCCCCAGTCGACCCTGACGCGGGCGGGGCGCGGGAACCGCGGGTGTTGCCCGGACGTACGTCCCGGCGGGCCCGGCCCGGTTTCCGGGCGCTCCAGGGGGGCGTGCCGACCGTATCCCGGCTACCGGCATAGTGGTCCCGGACCGTCGGTCCCATTACCTGTTCTTGACCCAACTCCCGATCGGAGCACCCGGTGATCATCGGCCTCGTCACTGCCGTGGCGGCATCCGCCTGCTACGGCACCGGCTCAGTCCTCCAGGCCGTCGGGTCCCGCCGCTCCGCCCGCGAGGAGGCCGCCAAGGGCGCCACCACCTCGACCACCGAGCACGGCGGACCGAGCCTGTCCTCGACCGCGAAGGCCGCCGTCACCTGGGAGTTCATCCTCGGCACGGTGCTCGACCTGATCGGTTTCGGGCTCGGCGCGCTGGCCGCGCGGCTGCTGCCGCTGTTCCTGTCCCAGACCATCATCAGCGCCAACCTGGTGATCACCGCGCTGCTCAGCATCAAGCTGCTGGGCATCCGGCTCAAGCAGTTGGAGTGGGCCTCGATCGGCGTGCTCTGCTCCGCGCTGGTGCTGCTCGCCGTCTCGGCCGGCCCGGAGGGCGGCCACCACGCGGCCATGTCCTTCCACTGGGCGCTGCTGGCCGTCATCACCGTGGTGCTGGTCGGCGGCAGCCTGCTGGTGCGGCGGATGGGTGCGAACGGCGCGATCGTCGCCGGTCTGCTCTCCGGTCTCGGCTTCGGCGCTCTCGGCGTCGGCGTGCGCATCCTGAACGGCGTCGAGCCGTTCGACCTCACCGCGCTGCTCACCGACCCGGCGCTGTACGCGATCCTGGTCGGCGGCCTCGGCGGCATGTACATCCACACCGTGGCACTGCAGATCGGCTCGGTGAACGGCGCGACCGCCGCCCTGGTGGTCGGCGAGACGGTGCTGCCCGGCGCGGCCGGCGTGCTCTGGCTCGGCGACTCCTCCAAGGCCGGCCTGGGCTGGCTCGGCGTGGTCGGCTTCCTGCTCGCGGTGGTGTCCGCGGTCGGCGTCGCCTACTTCGGCCAGGACACCCACGGCACCCCCGCCGAGGGGGTCGGCGACCACCCGGAACTCGCCCGGAAGTAGCCGCTCAGCCCCCGCTGCGGTCGCGCGGCACCCGCTGGCAGCGGGGGCAGAAGTAGCTGGAGCGGTTCATCCAGGCCGCCCGCCGGATCGGGGTCCCGCAGCGTCGGCAGGGCTCCTGCTCACGGCCGTAGGCGTCCAGGTCCCGGGAGAAGTAGCCGCTCTCGCCGTTCACGTTGACGTAGAGGCTGTCGAAGCTGGTGCCGCCGACGGCGAGCGCCGCGCTCATCACGTCCCGGGCGTGGGCCAGCAGCAGGGCGGCCTGCGGGCGGGTCAGCGTGGCGGTCGCGCGGTCGTAGTGCAGCTTGGAGCGCCACAGCGCCTCGTCGGCGTAGATGTTGCCGACCCCGCTGATCAGCGTCTGGTCGAGCAGCGCGCGCTTGACCGTGGTGCGCTTGGCCCGCAGCGCGGCCACGAAGGCCTCGTCGTCGAAGCGCGGGTCGAGCGGGTCGCGGGCGATGTGCGCGATGGAGACGGGCGTGCCCTCCGGGTCGCCGTCCTCGGCCTCCTCGACCGCCAGGCCGCCGAAGGTCCGCTGGTCGACGAAGCGCAGCTCGCGCCCGCCGTCGGTGAAGCGCAGCCGCACGCGCAGGTGCGTCTCGTCCGGCACCGATGGGTCCTGGACGAGGAGTTGGCCGCTCATCCCGAGGTGGCCGATCAGCGAGAACCCGCCGGCGGCCTCCGGTGTCCCCGCCCCGGACAGCGGCACCCACAGGTACTTGCCGCGCCGCTGGGCGGTGCCGAGGGTGGTGCCGGTCAGCCGGGACGCGAAGTCGGCCGCGCCGGCCGGCTGTCGGCGCACGGCGCGCGGGTGCAGCACCTGGACGTCCGCGACCGTCCGCCCGGCGACCCAGGAGGCCAGACCACGGCGGACGACCTCGACCTCGGGGAGTTCGGGCACGGCGACAGGCCTCCTGCTCGGTGGGGATCCGCAGGAGTGAAGGCTACTGCCCGATCAGGCGCCGGCGGGAAGCCGGTCGGCGTACTTCTCCTTGATCGCGCGCCAGGCGCTCTCGGCGGCCTTCTGCTCGGCTTCCTTCTTCGAGCGGCCGACGCCGCTGCCGAAGTCCTCGCCGGCCACCCGGGCCGCTGCGGTGAAGGTCTTCTCGTGGTCCGGACCGGACTCCATGACCACGTACTCGGGCACTCCGATGCCCACCGAGGCGGTGAGCTCCTGGAGGCTGGTCTTCCAGTCCAGGCCCGCGCCCAGCTGAGAGGACTCCTCGATCAGCGGGTCGAACAGGCGGTGGACGAACTCGGTGGCCGCGTCCAGACCCTGGTCCAGGTAGACGGCCCCGATCACGGCCTCGACCGTGTCGGCGAGGATCGACGACTTGTCGCGGCCGCCGGTGCCCTCCTCGCCCTTGCCGAGCCGGATGAACACGCCGAGGTCCAGGCCCCGGCCGACGTCCGCGAGCGCGCGGGAGTTGACGACCGCCGCGCGCAGCTTGGCGAGCGTGCCCTCCGGAACGTCCGGGTGGACGCGGTAGAGGGTGTCGGTCACCACCAGGCCCAGCACCGAGTCGCCGAGGAACTCCAGGCGCTCGTTGGTGGGCAGCCCGCCGTTCTCGTACGCGTACGAGCGGTGGGTCAGGGCACGCACCAGAAGGGCGCGCTCGAGTGTGTACCCGAGGCGCCCTTCCAGGACGTCGTATTCGGTCGAAGCCGGCCCGCCGGCCTTTCCGCCGCCCGAAGTGGCCTTCGAGGCGGTGGTCGCCTTGCGGGAAGAGTTACTGTCCGACATCGATCCGTACACCCCGCCGATCAGACCGAGAGGACCTGGCGACGGTTGTACGTGCCGCAGCTCGGGCACGCGATGTGGCCGAGCTTCGGCTCGTGGCAGCGGTCGCACGCCACCAGGGCCGGGACGACAGCCTTCCAGTTGGAACGGCGGTGGCGCGTGTTGCTGCGCGACATCTTCCGCTTCGGAACAGCCACGGCTACTTCTCCTGGTTCTCGGCGGCACCCTCACGGGTGTCGCTGTGCTTGATTCCCCGACGCCCATCAACGGCATCGGCGCGGGCCTCGTCGCCGGGAGCGGCGGAGAGTCCCTGCAGAGCCGCCCACCGGGGGTCGACGGCGTCGTGGTGGTGGGCCGGGTCGTCGCTCAGGCGCGCTCCGCATTCGGAACACAGGCCCAGGCAGTCTTCCTGGCACACCGGCTGCAGCGGCAGTGCGAGCACCACCGCGTCACGCAGCACCGGCTGGAGGTCGAAGAAGTCGCCCTCCAAGCGGTAAGTCTCGTTTTCCGAGTCCTCGTCGAGGTCCTCGGTCCCGGTGGTCCGGGCGCGGTGACGCTCGTCGGACTCCGGGTAGTAGTACAGCTCCTGGAAGTCCACGTCGATGTCGAACCCGACGGGCTCCAGACACCGGACGCACTCGCCCTCGACCCCGGCCTCGGCGGTGCCGGTGACCAGCACGCCTTCGACCACGGACTCCAGGCGGAGCTCCAGCTCGATCGGGCTCTTCTCCGGCACACCGACCACGTCGACGATCCCGAGGCCCTCGGGGGCCTCCAGGGTCCGGCTCACCTTGCGCATCGAACCCGGACGACGGCCGAGCTCGTGCGTGTCGAACACGAGGGGGTCGCGGTGGTCGAGGCGGTTCACGGTGTCCTGACTTCCATGGGAAACGATCGGTGCGGCTCCGTCACGGTCGGTCGGCGTCGCGAGGGCAAGCCGACAGCCGGACAGGGGGGTGCCGGAGTGGTCAGACTACCGGAGTCTCCCGTCAGGCCCAACTTCGGTCCCTCCGGGAGGCCCCGCCGGGGCCGTTCAGCGGCCGCCGAGCTCCCGCAGCCTGGTCATGTCGATCATGCTGGTGTCGAAGAAACTGGTCTCGTCCAGGCCCTGCTGCTGCGGCACGGCGGGCGGCAGCGCCGGCGGGGCGGGGGGCTGCTGCGGGTAGGTGTAGCCGTCGTACTGCTGCCCGCCGTAGCCCTGCTGCTGCTGGTAGCCGCCGGCGTCCGGCCGGGGGTTCCCCCACTCGTCCTGCTGCTGGGCCGGGTAGTGCTGCTGCTGGTAGCCGCCCTGCTGCTGGCCCCACTGGGTGTTGTACGGATCACCCTGGCCGGCCGGGTCGAAGCCGCCGCCGTACACCTCGGCGTACTGCCCGCCCTGCTGCTGGGCCGCCGCGTACCGGTCGGTGCCGGGGGCCTCCTGCCAGCCCGCCGCGGCCGGGGTCTGCTCCGGCCAGGTCTGCTGCTGCGGGACGTCCTCGCGGTACCAGGCGAGTTCCGCGCCGTCGGCGTCCCCGGCGAAGCCCGCCGCCACCGCCTCGGCCCGCTCCTTGGCCTGCTGCGCCTCGTCGGCCGCGGCCAGGTAGGCGCCGAGCTCGTCGATGGGCCGCTTGCCGAGCAGCTTGTCGCGGCCCTTGCCGACGGCCTCCAGGGTGGCGCCGAGCACGTTCTCCAGGGTGGCGAGCTTCACATCGACGTACTCGTCCACCTCGGGGCTCGGGCTGATCCGCTGCGGCCGGAACTCCTCGCTGTCGGTCTCGCCCTCGTGCTCGGTCTCGAAGACGCCCGAGTCGCCCCGCAGCTTGGTGCGGCCGCGGCCGACCGCGCCGAGCGTCTTGGTCAGCACGACCTCGAAGTTGGCGAGCTTGCTGTCGACGTAGTCGTCGGCCTCGGCCCGCTTGGTCTCGACCTCGGAACGCGCCCCGTCGAGGATCCGGTCGGCCTCGGCCTGGGCCCGGCGGACCACCTCGGTGTCCGAGATCAGCGAACCGCGCTCGGCGTGCGCCCCCTGGATGATCAGGTCGGCCTCGGCCTGGGCGCCCGCCACCACCTGCTCGTGGTCGGCCATCACCGACTGCGCCTGGGCGAGTTCTGCGGGCAGGGCCGCCTTGAGGTCGTTGAGCAGGCCGATCAGTTCGGCCCGGTTCACCACGCAGGAGGCCGACATCGGCATCGAGCGGGCGTTCTCCACCGCCGCCACGATCTCGTCGACCTTGTTCTGCACGTCCACGGGGCTTCGTCTTTCCGTGTGCCGCCGACGGTCCGGCGGAGGCAGGCCCGACGCGGTGAACCTCACCGCAGGGCAGGAATACAGACTGTACGGCCACCCCGGGGCAGGGTCACAACGCCCGAGTCGAACCCGTCTCCCGCCCGTCGGACAAGGCGTGACGAACCGGCAGGAAACGGTCGGCCGGCTACTGCTCGGCCTTGCGCTCCGCGATCCGCTCGACCAGCCGGCCGTGCACCGTCTCCGGCAGCAGGTGGGAGACGTCGCCGCCGTACGAGGCGACCTCCTTGACCAGCGTCGAGGAGAGGAAGCTGTACGTCGGCGAGGTCGGCACGAACAGCGTCTCCACGCCGGTCAGGCCGTGGTTCATCTGGGCCATCTGCAGCTCGTAGTCGAAGTCGCTGACCGCACGCAGGCCCTTGATGATCGCGGGGATGCCGCGCTCCCGGCAGTAGTCCACCAGCAGGCCGTGGTGCGACTCGACCACCACGTTCCCGAAGCCCGCGGTGACCTCCTCGATCAGGCCGATCCGCTCCTCGACGCTGAACATGCCCCGCTTGTTCCGGTTGATCAGGACCGCGACATGCACCACGTCGTAGAGCTTCGAGGCCCGCTCGATGATGTCGAGGTGACCGTTGGTGATCGGGTCGAACGAACCGGGACAGACGGCTCGGCGCATGGCGTGTGTGCTCCCTCGTGGGGTGACGGACCTGTCGGGCCGGCGGCCCGCTACTCCTGCCGGCCGGCCGCGGCGGCGGCGCGACCGTACCAGAGCGTGCCCTCGCCGTAGCGACGGGAGCGCAGCTCCTCGAAGCCCTCCGGCCAGCCGAACGCGCCGCCCCGGGTGCTGCGCTCCACGGTGACGAGTGCGTCCTCCGCGAGCCAGCCCCCGGCCAGGAGTGTGATCAGCATCTCGCGCAGCTCCTCGTCCGTCACGGCGTACGGCGGATCGAGGAAGGCCAGGTCGTACGGGGTCTCCGGGGGCGGCCCCGCGATCACCTTCTCCGCCTTCGCGGCCCGGACCTCGGCGCCCGGCAGGCCGATCGTACGGACGTTCTCCTTGATCACCCGGGCCGCCTGGTTGTCCGCCTCGACCAGCAGGACGTGCCCGGCGCCGCGCGACAGCGCCTCCAGGCCGACCGCTCCCGATCCGCCGAACAGGTCCAGCATCCGGGTCCCGTGCAGGGTGCCGCCCAGCGCCTCCAGCGTGGAGAACATCGCCTCGCGGGCCTTGTCGGAGGTCGGCCGGGTGCTCCGGCCGGGCGGTACGGCCAGCCGACGGCCGCCGGCCGCCCCGGCGATGACGCGGGTCATGGTGGTGGAAGGTCCTTTCGTCGCTGCCCGACCACGCTATCCCGCGGGGCGCGGTGCTGCCGAAAGGGAGAACCGGCACCGGCCCGCCCCGGACGGGCCCGGGGCGGGCGGGCTGGTCACACCCTCAGCTCGCCTCGGACCCTGCCGCCTGGCTCGGGACCGACGCGCCGAGCAGGCCCGGCGAGGCGTAGCGGGACCAGGACAGGCAGCCGTCGGGCGGGCAGAACTCGGGGCGGCGCGGGTCGTGCCCGAGCTCGCGCAGCTTGGTCCGGACGGAGTCGGGCGTACGGCCGAAGCGGGCGGCGATCCGGGCGACGGTCTCGCCCTCGTGGAAGCGCCGGACCAGCTCCTCCTCGTGCTGCGGGACCCAGGGGGCGCCGTGGCCGGGGTACAGCTCGCGCAGCACGTCGCGGTCGGGGATGGGCTCGGAGACGTCGGCGACGATCGCCAGCGCCCGCAGCGCACGGTTGAGCGCGATCCGCAGGGAGGCGACGTCCTCGACCGGCAGGCGGAGCTTGCCCGAGGCGAGCGGCGCGGCGGCCGCCCCCTCGCGCCAGCCGGTCAGGGTGAGGGTGACCTCGCGGTCGTCGTCGCTGGCGAGTTCGATCCGGAAGACCTTGTCGCCAAGCGGGAGCTCGTTGAGATGACGGAATGCCATGGCATGACCCCCAAGTGTCGTGCCAGGTACGCACCTTGGGGGTGCGCCCTGAACACCTTCATTCTCTCCCGGGGGTCTGACAATCGGCCGGTGCCAAGCGGCGCTCAGCCCTTCTCCATGTAGGCCGCGCGGTCCTCGTCGAGCAGGCTCTCCAGCGCGGTGCGCAGCTCCGGGTGGGCGGCCAGGTCCGGGTCCTCGGCGACCAGCCGGGTGGCCTCGGTCCTGGCGGTCAGGATGACCTCCTCGTCCTCCAGGACGGAGAGCACCTTGAGCGAGGACTTGACCCCGGACTGTGCCTGGCCCAGTACGTCGCCCTCGCGGCGCTGTTCGAGGTCGATCCGGGACAGCTCGAAGCCGTCCAGGGTGCCCGCGACCGCGTCCAGCCGGGCCCGGGCGGCGCTGCCCGCGGGCATGTCGCTGACCAGCAGGCACAGGCCCGCCGCGCTGCCGCGGCCGACCCGGCCGCGCAGCTGGTGGAGCTGGGAGACGCCGAAGCGGTCGGCGTCCATGATGACCATCGCGGTGGAGTTGGGGACGTTGACGCCGACCTCGATGACCGTGGTGGCGACCAGGACGTCCACCTCCCCGGCCGTGAAGCGGCGCATCACCTCGTCCTTGGCCTCCGGCGCGAGCCGGCCGTGCAGGATCTCCACCCGCAGACCGGCGAGCGGGCCCTTCACCAGCTTCTCGGCCGTCTCCACCACCGAGAGCGGGGGCCGCCGTTCGTCGCTCGCCGCGCCCTGGTCGGCGGCCTCCTCGAAGTCCTCCTCGGCCGCCTTGCGCCGCTTCTTCGGCTCGGCCGCGGGCTCCTCGTCCCCGATCCGGGGGCAGACCACGTACGCCTGGTGGCCCTTGCCGACCTCCTCGCGGACGCGCTCCCAGGCCCGGGTGAGGAAGTTGGGCTTCTCCAGCGCCGGGACGACGTGGGTGGAGATGGGCGAGCGGCCGGCCGGCAGCTGGTCCAGCACGGAGGTCTCCAGGTCCCCGAAGACGGTCATCGCGACGGTGCGCGGGATCGGGGTGGCGGTCATCACCAGCAGGTGCGGCGGCTGGTCGCCCTTGGCGCGCAGCGCGTCCCGCTGCTCGACGCCGAAGCGGTGCTGCTCGTCGACCACGACCAGCCCGAGGTCCTGGAACTGGACCTTGTCCTCGATCAGCGCGTGGGTGCCGATGGCGATCCCGGCGTCCCCGCAGGCCATGTCGAGCAGCGCCTGGCGGCGGGCGGGGACGCCCATCGAGCCGGTCAGCAGCACCACCCGGGTGCCGAGGTCCGAGCCGCCGAGCATCCCGCCCTCGGCCAGGTCCCCCATCATCTCGACGATCGAGCGGTGGTGCTGCTGCGCGAGCACCTCGGTGGGCGCGAGCAGGACGGCCTGGCCGCCCGCGTCCACCACGGCGAGCATCGAGCGCAGCGCCACGAGGGTCTTGCCGGAGCCGACCTCGCCCTGGAGCAGCCGGTGCATCGGGTGCTCGGTCGCCAGGTCGGCGGCGATCTCGGCGGAGACCTTCTGCTGGCCCTCGGTGAGGGTGAACGGCAGCCGGGCGTCGAAGGCGTCCAGCAGGCCGCCCTCGCGGGCCCGGCGCGGCTTGGCGGGCAGCGCCGAGTCGGCGGCCCGCCGCTGGGCCAGGGCGACCTGGAGCACGAAGGCCTCGTCCCAGCGCAGCCGGCTCTGGGCGCGTTCGCGGTCGGCCTGGCCGCGTGGGCGGTGGATCAGTTCCAGCGCTTCGGGCAGCGGGATCAGGTCGTGCCGCTCGCGCAGTTCGGCGGGCAGCGGCTCGCCGACGTCGCCGAGGTGCTTGGTGAGCGCCGTCTCGACGCACAGCGACAGCTTCCAGCTGGGCATCTGCGCGCTGGCGCCGTACACGGGGATGAGCCGGCCGGCGAACTGCTTCGCCGCGTCCGACCCGGCGTCCTCGTCGAGCAGCTGGTAGTCCGGGGAGACCAGCTGGCGGGTGCGGTTGAACACGCCGACCTTGCCCGCGAACAGGCCCTGGGCGCCGGCCCTGAGCTCCTTCTGCCGCCAGCCCTGGTTGAAGAAGACCAGCGAGAGCCGGCTGCGGCCGTCGGTGACGACGACCTCCAGCCGGTCGCCCTTGCGGCCGCGGAACGGGATCAGGGTGACCTTCTCGATCCGGGCCAGCACGGTGACGTGCTCGTCGGCCTCCAGCTCGTCCAGGCTGGTGAGCTGGCCGCGTTCGACGTAGCGGCGCGGGTAGTGGTGCAGCAGGTCCCCGACCGTGCGCAGCTTGAGGCTGTCGGCGAGCACCTTCGCGGTGCGGTCGCCGACGAGCTTGACCAGTGATTCATCGAGAGCGCCCATCACGGCCCTGTTTACACCACGGGACCGACGGACCGGGCCCTGCCGCACTCCGGCGGCGGGCCCTACTCGACGCCGATGAGCAGCGGCGCGGACTCCTGGCCGCCGTGGAAGACCACCGCGTCCACCTCGGGCCGCCGGTGCCGTACATGGGCGACCAGCCGGTCGGCGAGCGCCCGGTCGGCGCCCTCGCCGAGGACCAGGGTGACGAGTTCCCCGCCCGCGCCGAGCATCCGGTCCAGCACGCTCTCGCCGACCTCGGCCAGTCCGGTGCCGATCACCGCGACGTCGCCGTCGATCAGCCCGAGCACGTCGCCGGCCTGGCAGACCCCGGCCATGGTCCAGGACTCGCCCTCGGCGACGGCCAGTTCGGCGTACCTGGTGGCCCCGGCGGCGGAGGTCATGGCGACCACGTCCTCGTCGAAGCGGCGGGCGCCCTCGTGCACCGCGAGCGCCGCGAGCCCCTGGACCGGCGAGCGGGTGGGCAGCACGGCGATCCGTACGCCCTCCTCGCGCAGCTGGTCGGCGGCGGCACCGGCGGCGGCGCGCAGTTCCGGGTCGTTGAGCAGCAGGACGACCTCGCGGGCGGCCGAGCGGCGCACCGCGGCGGCGAGTTCGGCACTGGCCGGCGGGCGGTCCGGGTCGGCGTGCAGGACGACGGCGCCGGCCTGCTCGCAGAGGTCGGCCAGGCCCTCGCCGGAGACCACCGAGAGCACCGCGCGGGCCCGTACCTCGCGTTCGCCGCGCTCGGCGGCGGTGCTCCCGGCCCGGGCGGCGGCCTCGGCGAAGTGGGTGATCCGGATCTGGTGCGGGCGCCCGGCCCCGACCCCGGCCTCCACGGCGGCGCCCGCGTCGTCCACGTGGACGTGCACGTTCCACAGGCCGTCGCCGCCGCCGATCACCAGTGAGTCGCCGAGGCCGCCGAGCCGGGCGCGCAGGGCGGGCAGGGCCTCGTCGGGCGCGTCCAGCAGGTAGATGACCTCGAAGGCGGGGTGGCGGCGGGCGACGGGCGGGAGCACGTGCGCCTCGCAGCCCCCGACGGGCAGGAGGTCCCCGCGCAGGGCGACCGGCCCCATCGGCTGCTGCCCGGCGACGGCGTCGGCGAGCGCGCCGAGGACGGCCACCAGGCCGCGCCCGCCGGCGTCCACGACCCCGTTCTCGGCGAGGACGGCGAGCTGCTCGGGGGTGTGCCGCAGCGCGTCCCTGGCGGCCCGGTACGCGGTGTCGGCGACCTGCGCGAGCCCGTCCCCGGCCCGTACCGCCTCCCGGGCGGCGACCCGGGCGACGGTCAGCAGGGTGCCCTCGACGGGCTCCGCGACGGCCTGGTAGGCGGAGTCGGCGGCCCGTTGCAGGGCGGCCCGCAGCTGCTCGGCGCCGCCGCCCTCGGCCAGCGTCTCGGCCGTGCCGCGCAGCCACTGGGCGAGGATCACCCCGGAGTTCCCGCGGGCGCCGACCAGCGCGCCGCGGGCCATCGCCCGCACCGCGTCGGCCAGTCCGGGGGCCGGGTCGGCGGCGGGGTCGGCGAAGCGGCTCTCCACCTCGGCGGCGGCGGACTCGACGGTCAGGTAGAGGTTGGTGCCGGTGTCGCCGTCCGGGACGGGGTAGACGTTGAGCGCGTCGATCTCCTCGCGGGCCTGGCCGAGCGCGCGCAGGGCGAGCTGGCACCAGGTGCGCACGGCCGGGGCGTCGAGCGTGTGCAGCACCAGGTCTCCTCCGGATGGGACGCCGCGATGGCCTGTGGAGCGGCAGCGTTCACACTGCGGCGAGGGGTGATACCGGCAGGTTATCGGGGGCCGGGGAGGACCGTCCCGGTCCCGGCGGGCAGAGCGATCACTCCGCCGGTCATGGTAGTTTCGTGGGACGGAAGCAAGCGTTGTATGCTCTTCCGGTTGCCTGGAACCGTCCAGGCTCACCCCCTTGTCCGGTCTGGTTCACGCGAGTGCTCCGGTGGGTGGGCGGGGTTTTCGTAAGTATCTGATCTGAAGTCTTGGAGTGACTCCTGTGGCTGCCAACTGCGACGTCTGCGGCAAGGGGCCGGGCTTCGGCAACAGCATCTCCCACTCTCACCGCCGTACCCCCCGTCGTTGGAACCCCAACATCCAGACGGTGCGCGCTGTGATTGGGCGGACGCCGAAGCGGCTCAACGTCTGCACCTCGTGCATCAAGGCCGGTAAGGTCTCGCGCTGACGCGCAGACCGGCATGCCGGTCCTCCAGTGAGCCGGTTCATCCTCGGATGGGCCGGCTTCACTGTTCTCATGGTCGGCTTCGCCGTTTTCCGGTCTCATCGGTGGTGGGGGGGGGGCGGCGGGGGGCCGGTGCGCGGCGGGCCCCCCGCCCCCCGGGGCGGGGGGGGGGGCCGCCCCCCGGTAGGGCGCCCAGTGCCAGGGCTTGGCGCCGTACCAGCCGCCCGCGCGGGAGCCGCCCTCCGCGAC
>NZ_JBHTRF010000121.1:0-17309 GCF_042796115.1 Kitasatospora sp. NPDC056446
GTCCGGGGCCCGGCGGGCGGGCGCCCGACGGGGCGAGGGCGGGGCAGCGGCGGCCCGACCGGTAGTCTGGCCGGGTCGTGCCCGGCCGGTGAGGTGGCCGGGCCGGATGAACGGTGCGGGCCCGAGGCCCGCCGGTGGAGAACCCTGATGACTCGTCGTTTTGACTGCTCGGACGCGTCCGAGCGCGCAGCGGGGCTGCGCGAGGCCGTGGCGGCCGTGCGCCGCGGCGAACTGGTCGTCCTGCCCACGGACACCGTGTACGGCGTGGGCGCGGACGCCTTCGCGCCGGAGGCGGTGGCCCGGCTGCTCGCGGCCAAGGGCCGGGGCCGGAACATGCCCTCGCCGGTGCTGGTCGGCTCCCCGGAGGGCCTCGACGGCCTGGTCGAGGTGACGGACCGGGCGCGGGAGCTGGTGAAGGCCTTCTGGCCGGGCGGGCTGACCGTGGTCGCCCGGCACCTGGCGTCGGTCGACATGGACCTCGGCGAGACCGGCGGCACGGTCGCCGTCCGGATGCCCGCGCACCCGGTCGCCATCGAACTGCTCAACGCCACCGGCCCGTTGGCGGTCTCCAGCGCGAACCTGACCGGGCACGACTCCCCGCAGGACTGCGACGCCGCCCAGGGCATGCTGGGCGACTCGGTGGCCGTCTACCTGGACGGCGGCCCGACCGCCGCGGCCGTGCCCTCCTCGATCGTGGACGTCACCGGCGAGGTCCCGGTCCTGCTGCGGGCCGGCGCGATCGGCGCCGAGGCGCTGCGCGAGGTCGTCCCCGACCTGCGGGAGCGCTGAGCCCCGGCTGACCTCGGCCCCGGCGCGCGGCCCCGGCTGACCTCGGCCCCGGTGCCGCCGGGCCCCGCGCGGGGCCCGGCGCGGGCCGGTCAGTCGTCGGCGAGCAGCCGGGCGAGGGCGGCGTCGACATCGAGGTACTCGGACTCCGAGCCGGCCGGCACGAGGGTGAAGGCGTCCGAGAGGAAGGCCGTGACGTCCTCCTCCGGGGCGCTGAGCACGGCCTTCCCGGTCGGCCCCCGGAGGGTGATGAGGACCTCGCCGTCGGGTCCGGGCCGCACCCGGACGTCGCCGCTGCCCGCCGGGGCGTGCCGGCCCTCGTTCAGCAGTTCGCGGCTGAAGTACCAGCACAGCCGGGCGTCGTCGACGGCGGGGCAGTCGCACCGGGCCGACGGGAAGGCCAGGCAGGCCGCGTACGGCAGGCTCGGGTCGAACCGTAGTTCCGCGACGACCGGGACGTCGGGCAGCGGGCTGTCCGGGAAGGTGACGGGCATCGGGTGGGCGGGCATCTGCATCGAATGGCCCTCCTGCGGCCGTGACGCGCCGGCCCCGGGTGGGCCGACGCCCCTCCCCGGCGCCTACCCGGTGCCCGCCGACGCAGTCCGGGGCCGGGCGATCTCCACAACTTCCTTGCATGCCTGGCCCGTTCATGCGGCCATCGGCGTCCCCGCAGCCGCGGTCAGCGCCGGCGGGGACGACGGCGGTTCAGGCCCGGTCGGCCTCGGGCCGGGCCGACCACTGCGCCCAGGAGACCTCGTGGCCGATGTGGCAGGGCCGCTCGAACGGCCAGTCCTCGGTGATCCAGCGCGGGACGAGCGCGTCCAGCGCCCGCTCCAGTTCGGTGCCGACCCGGTCGTCCACCACCCACCAGGAGATCTCGGCGTCCGCGCCGGCCTTCTGCGGCGGGTCGATGTAGACGCACCCGAGCAGGGCGGTCTCCGCCTCGTCGAAGAGCGCGTAGTTGAACGACACGTGGGCCGCGATCTCCCGCTCGTGCCGGACCAGGTCGTCGAGGTCCTGCTGGTAGGTCATGGTGGCGACGGGCCAGCCCCAGGCGTCGCCGTAGATGGACCACAGGCGCTCCCGGGAGCCCATCACGGCGGGGTAGTCCAGCTCGGTGTCGGTCCCGGCGATCGGGCGCAGGTGGTAACCGCCGCCGGGGAGCGGCACATGGACGGGGTGGACGAAATCGGCAGGCAACCAGGTCATGGGCCTGGAGGCTAGCCGAGACGGGCTCCGGCCCGCTCACCATATCGGCCGGGCGTGTGCGAACGGGATGACGGGGCGACGCGGCCCCGCTCCGCCGGCGACGCGGCGGACACGTCCCCGCGGCCGTTCCCGGCGACGGTTGTCATGCGGTTCCCGAGGTGCGGCTGCCCCACATCGGGAACCACCTGCGCCGGGCGGTGATGCCGCCCGGCGCGCTGCCGATCGGACCGCGCCCCTGGGAGAGCGTCCGGGCCGCACCGCTCGCCCTGCTCGACGGCCGGCACCCCGACCCGGTCGACCTCGTCCGCCGGGCCGATGTCGTCAACAGCACGCCCCTGACCGTTCGTTACGCCGAGCCGGTGCCGCACCGGGCCGGCACCCGGCGTGTCACCCCGGTAGCCGCCGCTCGGGTGAACGGGCGGCGCGGCACGCCGGGCGGGGCGGGGGACCGCCGGACCGGGGGTGATGATCACCGGGTTCCCGGCCGCCCGCACCCCCGGAGGCAGACATGCGGATCCTGCTCCTCGCCAGCGCGTTCAACAGCCTCAGCCAGCGCCTGTACGCCGAACTGCGGGACCGGCGGCACACCGTGGACGTCCGGCTCGCCGGGGACGACGACGGGCTGCGGGCGTCGATCGCCGCCCTGGAGCCGGACCTGCTGCTGGCGCCGATGCTGCGCACCGCGATCCCCGAGGACGTCTGGTCGGCGCTCACCTGCCTGGTCGTCCACCCCGGCCCGCCCGGCGACCGGGGCCCCTCCTCCCTCGACCGGGCGGTCCAGGAGGGCGCCGCCGACTGGGGCGTGACGGTGCTCCAGGCCGAGGCCGCGATGGACGCCGGACCGGTCTGGGCCTCGGCGCCCTGCGCGCTGCCCGCGCTCGGGAAGAGCGACCTGTACCGCAACGAGGTCTCCGACGCCGCCGTCCGGGCCGCGCTGCTCGCCGTCGAGCGCTTCGCCGCCGGCTCGTACGCGCCGCAGCCGCAGCACGGCCCGTCCTGGCGCGAGCCGGTGCGGGTACGCCCCCTGCTGCGCCAGGAGGAGCGCCGGATCGACTGGGCGGCGGAGCCGACCGGAGCGGTCCTGCGCAAGCTCCGCGCGGCGGACTCCCGGCCCGGCGTGCTCGACACCCTGTGCGGCGGCGACTGGTACCTGCACGGCGGACACCCGGAGCCGCTGCTGCGCGGACGCCCGGGCGAACTGGTCGCCACCCGCGCCGGGGCCGTCTGCCGGGCCACCCGCGACGGCGCGGTGTGGATCCCCGAACTGCGGCGCCGGCGGGTGCCGGGCGGGCCCGGGCCAGTCAAGCTCCCGGCGGTCACCGCCCTCGGCGACGCGCTGCCCCCGCTGCCGGAGGTGGCGGCGCCGCTGATGGCGGACCAGGGCGCGCGGCCCGTCTGGACGGACATCGCCTACCGCGAGGAAGGCCCGGTGGGCTTCCTGCGCTTCGCGTTCCCGGGCGGTGCGATGGCCACCGACCACTGCCGCCGGCTGCGGGCGGCGTACCGCTTCGCGCTCGGCCGCCCGACCTCGGTCCTGGTGCTCGGCGGCGGCCGGGACTTCTTCGCCAACGGCATCCACCTCAATGTGATCGAGGCCGCGCCGGACCCGGCCGCGGAGTCCTGGGCGAACATCACCGCGATGGACGACCTGGTCGAGGAGGTGCTCACCACCACCGACCGCCTGGTGGTCGCCGCCCTCGGCGGGAACGCGGCGGCCGGCGGGATGATGCTGGCCCTGGCGGCGGACGAGGTGTGGTGCCGCTCGGGCGCCGTCCTCAACCCGCACTACCGGCTGATGGGGCTCCACGGCTCGGAGTACTGGACGTACACCCTTCCGCGCCGGGTCGGCCCGGCGGAGGCCGAGCGGCTGACCCGGCGGGCGCTGCCGGTGTCCGCCGCGTCGGCGGAGCGGATCGGCCTGGTCGACCGCGTCCTGGACTGCGGTCCGCAGGAGTTCGGGGCGGCCGCGGCCCGGCTGGCCGGGCTGCTCGCCGCCTCGCCCACCGCGCAGCGGCGGACCGCGGCGAAGAAGGCCGCGCGCGAGGCGGACGAGGCGGCCAAGCCGCTCGCGGCCTACCGCGAGGAGGAGCTGGCGGTGATGCGCCGGCAGTTCTTCACCCCCGAATCGCCGTACCACGCGCTGCGGGCCGCGTTCGTCCACAAGCGCCCGGTGCCCGCCGGGCTCCTCGCCGGGACGTGACCCGGACGGCCCGCCCGGCTTGCGCTCCCCGGCCCGCCCGGACGGGTTCGCGGACCGGCGGCCGGTCCGGAGTGTTGCTATGACTGGGTTCGAGCCATTTCGTCCGGCTCCCATCCCCGAGGAGGCATCCTCATGGGTGCTGCAACCACCGCCACCGACGTGGTGCACATTCTCTGGATCAACGCCGGCCTCAGCTGCGACGGCGACTCCGTCTCGCTGACCGCCGCGATGCAGCCCAGCATCGAGGAGATCGTCACCGGCACGCTGCCCGGCCTGCCGAAGGTCGCCGTGCACTGGCCGCTGATCGACTTCGAGTGCGGCCCGGTCCAGGGCGCGGACAACTTCGTCGAGTGGTTCTTCAAGGCGGACCGCGGCGAGATCGAACCGTTCGTCCTGGTCGTCGAGGGGTCCATCCCCAACGAGAAGATCAAGAAGGAGGGTTACTGGTGCGGCTTCGGCGACGACCCCGCCACCGGCCAGCCCATCACCACCAGTGAGTGGCTGGACCGGCTCGCCCCCAAGGCCACCGCGGTGGTCGCGATCGGAACCTGCGCCACGTACGGCGGCATCCACGCGATGGCCGGCAACCCGACCGGTGCGATGGGCGTGCCGGACTACCTCGGCTGGGACTGGACGTCCAAGGCCGGCCTGCCGATCGTCTGCGTGCCGGGCTGCCCGATCCAGCCCGACAACTTCGCCGAGACGCTCACCTACCTGCTGTACCAGCTGGCCGGCTCCGCGCCGATGATCCCGCTGGACGACAAGCTGCGCCCGGCCTGGCTGTTCGGCGCCACCGTGCACGAGGGCTGCGACCGGGGCGGCTACTACGAGCAGGGCCAGTTCGCCACCGACTACGGCACGCCCGAGTGCCTGGTGCGGCTCGGCTGCTGGGGCCCGGTCGTCAAGTGCAACGTCGCCAAGCGCGGCTGGACCAACGGGATCGGCGGCTGCCCGAACGTGGGCGGCATCTGCATCGCCTGCACCATGCCGGGCTTCCCGGACAAGTTCATGCCCTTCATGGACCCGCCGCCCGGCTCGCGGGTCTCCACCGGTGCCAGCAGCGCCTACGGGTCGCTGATCCGCCGGCTGCGCGAGATCACCCAGCGCACCGTCGACAAGGAACCGAAGTGGCGCCGCACCGGCAGCCGCCTGACCACGGGCTACCGCCCGCCCTGGTGACGCCGCAGGGCCGCACACCGTCCGGTGTGCGGCCCCTCGCCGCCGCCCCGCCCCCGCCCCCGGCAGAGAAGGACACGACAGCAACGATGGCAACACCGACGACGAGGGCGGCCGGCGACGGCAGCGGCCTGACCGAGATGTCCTGGGACCCGATCACCCGCATCGTGGGCAGCCTGGGCATCCACACGAAGATCGACTTCAAGCAGAAGCGCGTCGCGGAGTGCTACAGCACCTCCTCGGTCTTCCGCGGGTACAGCGTCTTCATGCGCGGCAAGGACCCGCGCGACGCGCACTTCATCACCAGCCGGATCTGCGGGATCTGCGGCGACAACCACGCCACCTGTTCGGTCTACACCCAGAACATGGCGTACGGGGTGAAGCCCCCGCACCTCGGCGAGTGGATCATCAACCTCGGCGAGGCCGCCGAGTACATGTTCGACCACAACATCTTCCAGGAGAACCTGGTCGGGGTCGACTACTGCGAGAAGATGGTCCGCGAGACCAACCCGGGAGTCCTGGAGAAGGCCGAGCGCACCGAGGCGCCGCACGCCGCCGACCACGGGTACCGGACCATCGCCGACATCATGCGCTCGCTCAACCCGATCGAGGGTGAGTTCTACCGCGAGGCGCTCCAGGTCAGCCGGTACACCCGGGAGATGTTCTGCCTGATGGAGGGCCGCCACGTGCACCCCTCCACGCTCTACCCGGGCGGCGTCGGCACGGTCGCGACGGTGCAGCTGTTCACCGACTACCTGACCCGGCTGATGCGCTACGTCGAGTTCATGAAGAAGGTCGTGCCGCTGCACGACGACCTCTTCGACTTCTTCTACGAGGCGCTGCCCGGCTACGAGGAGGTCGGCCGCCGGCGGATCCTGCTCGGCTGCTGGGGCAGCCTCAACGACCCGGACCACTGCGACTTCACGTACCGCAACATGACGGACTGGGGCCGGAAGATGTTCGTCACCCCGGGCGTCGTCGTGGACGGCAAGCTCGTCACCAACGACCTGACGGAGATCAACCTCGGCATCCGGATCCTGCTCGGCAGCTCCTACTACGAGGACTGGCAGGGCAAGGAACTCTTCGTCACCCACGACCCGTTGGGCAACCCGGTCGACCCCCGCCACCCGTGGAACCAGCACACCATCCCGCAGCCGCAGAAGCGCAACTTCGACGACAAGTACAGCTGGGTGATGTCCCCGCGCTGGTTCGACGGCAAGGACCACCTCGCCCTCGACACCGGCGGCGGCCCGATCGCCCGGCTGTGGTCCACCGCCCTGTCCGGACTGGTCGACATCGGCTACATCAAGGCCACCGGGCACAGCGTGCGGATCAACCTGCCCCGCTCGATGACCAAGCCGGAGGTCACCTTCGAGTGGAAGATCCCGCAGTGGAGCAACGCCCTCGAACGCAACCGCGCCCGCACCTACTTCCAGGCGTACGCGGCCGCCGCCGCCCTGCACTTCGCCGAGAAGGCGCTCGCCGAGGTGCGCGCCGGACGCAGCCAGACCTGGGAGCGCTTCGAGGTGCCGGACGAGTCGATCGGCTGCGGCTTCACCGAGGCCGTGCGCGGCGTGCTCTCGCACCACATGGTGATCCGCGACGGCAAGATCGCCAACTACCACCCGTACCCGCCGACCCCGTGGAACGCCAGCGTCCGCGACAGCTACGGCACCCCCGGCCCGTACGAGGACGCCGTGCAGAACACCCCGATCTTCGAGGAGAACCCGCCGGACACCTTCAAGGGCATCGACATCATGCGCGCGGTGCGCAGCTTCGACCCCTGTCTGCCCTGCGGCGTGCACATGTACGTCGGCGGCGGACGCACCGTGCAGACCATGCACGTGCCCACCGGGCTCAGCGGGCTGACCGCATGACGGCCGAACAGACCGGGCTGCGGATCCAGGACGCCCTGGACGCGCTGGCCGGCAGCGGCGCCGAGCAGGCCGGCGAGCAACTCGTCCGCGACCTCATGGAGTTCTACGGCCAGGGGCTGGCCCGGATCGTCCCCGCGCTGCCCCCGCCCGCGCTGGAGCGGATGCTGGACGACCCGGCGGTGGCCGGACTGCTGCTCCTGCACGACCTGCACCCCGAGGACGTCACCGCCCGGATCGACCGGGCGCTCGCCACCCTGCCCGAGCGCCTCGAAACGCTCGGCTACGACCCCGGCACCGGCGTCCTTCGGCTGCGCCGGACCGCCTCCGGCTGCGGCTGCGCGGACGGCGACGTGGAAGCCGTCCTCGCCTGCCACGCGCCCGAGGTGACGGCCGTGGACCTGGAACGCGCCCCGCAGCTGCTCCAGATCGGCACCCGCCCGCCGCAGACCGCGGAGGCACGGTGAACACCCGCCGGATCTCCCGCGACGGGACCGCCCTGCTGCACCGGCTGCGCGAGCCCCTCCCGCCCCGGCCCGAGCAGTGCGGCTTCTGCGGCCGGGACCTCCCGCCCGGCCACCGCCACCTGGTGGACGTCGAGGAACGGGCCCTGGCCTGCGCCTGCACCGCCTGCGGCCTGCTGTTCCGACAGTCGGGCACCGTCGCCGGCCGCTTCCGCACCGTGCCCGACCGCTACCTCCACGACCCGGACGGCGAGTTGGACGATCAGGCGTGGTCGGTGCTGGGCATCCCCGTCGGCACCGCCTTCCTGCTCCGCAACGCCGTCCTGGACCGGCTGCTCGCCTTCTACCCCGGCCCGGCCGGCGCCACCGAGAGCGAACTCGACCAGGAGACCTGGGACCGCGCCCTCGGCGCCAGCCGGCTCGCCGCCGCGCTGGAACCGGACGTGGAGGCGCTGCTGGTGCGCCGCACCCACGACGGCGTCGCCTGCTTCCTGGTGCCGATCGACGTCTGCTACGAGCTGGTCGGCAGGCTGCGGCGCTGCTGGCACGGCTTCGACGGCGGAGCCGAGGCCCGGGCCGAACTCGACGCGTTCTTCCGCCGGTTGACCGACCGCTCCGGTCCGCTGCCCGCGGCGGTGACGGCGTGACGGCGCTCGGCTTCAGCTGCACCGGCGTGCGCTCCGACCCGTACGCGGCCTCGCCCACCCTGGTGTTCCGGCTGCGCATCACGGCGCCGCCCGACACCCCGGTGCACGCCCTCATGCTCCGCTGCCAGCTGCGGATCGAACCCGGCCGCCGCTCCTACGGCGAACCGGAGGGCGGGCGGCTGGCCGACCTGTTCGGCGAGCGGGAACGCTGGGCGAACACGCTCCACCCGATCCAGTTCGCCACCGTGCCGCTGATGGTGCCCGGCTTCACCGGCGAGACCGAGACCGACCTCCCGGTGCCGTGCAGCTACGACCTGGAGGTGGCCTCCGCCCGCTACTTCCGGGCGCTCGACGGCGGCGAGGTGCCGCTGCTGCTGCTCTTCTCCGGCACCGCCTTCGCCGGCCCCGGCGGCTTCCGGGTCACCCCGGTGCCCTGGGACAAGGAGGCCTCGGTGCGGATGCCGGTACGGGTCTGGCGGGAGGCCGTCGACCAGCACTTCCCCGGCTGTGGCTGGCTGCGCCTGCCCGACGGCCTGATGGACGAACTGCTGGCCTACCGCTCCCGGCGGGCGCTGCCCTCCTGGGAGGCCACGGTGCGGGAGCTGCTGACGGCGGCCCCGGCCGAGGAGGGCGTCCGGTGAGCGGCTTCCCGGCCGGGATCGAGCGCGGCTTCGCGGCGGCCCGGCAGATCGCCGACGCGGTGCTGCTGGAGGGCTACGTGCTCTACCCGTACCGCGCCTCCGCGGCCAAGAACCGGCTGCGCTGGCAGTTCGGCGTCCTGGTCCCGCCGGAGTACACCGCGCAGGGCGGCGAGCACTCGCACCAGCGCACCGAGTGCGTGCTGGAGGCGCGCGGCGAGGACCGGCTGGCGGTCGAGCTGCGCTTCCTGCGGGTCCAGCGGCGCACCGTCGAACGGGCCACGGCCACCGGCCGGTTCGAGCAGGTGGAACGGCTGGAACTCGCCGACCGGGTGCTCGTCGAGTGGGACGAGGGCGTCGAGGAACGCGTCGAACTCCTCATCCCGGTGGACGAGTTGACCGACGAAGGGGTGCAGCGGACGTTCCGGCTGCCGGGCGTCGGCGGGACCGAGCTGCTGTGCGAGCACGGGACCCCGGTCGGACGGCTCGTCCGGCGCCGCGAACAGGTCGACGGCCTGCTGCGGTTGACCGTCGAGGACCTGCCGGGCCCCTACCGGGCGCAGCGGCTGACCGCCGTCGTGGAGAACGTCTCCACCTGGGAGCCGCCCCGGCGCGCCACCCGGGAGGAGGCGCTGCCGCGCTCCCTGGTCTCCGCCCACCTGCTGCTCGGACTGGAGCACGGCCGCTTCGTGTCGGCCACCGACCCGCCCGAGTGGGCCCGGCCGGCCGTCGAACGCTGCCGCAGCCGGCACACCTGGCCCGTGCTGGCCGGCCCCGAGGGCGAGCGCGGCGTGCTGCTGTCCTCGCCGATCATCCTGGAGGACCACCCCCGGGTGGCACCGGAGAGCCTCGGCACCCTCTACGACGCCACCGAGATCGACGAGATCCTGGCGCTGCGGACGGCGGCCCTGACCGACCAGGAGAAGCGCGAGGCCCGGGGCACCGACGAACGCGCCGCCGCCGTGATCGACCTGGCGGACTCCATGCCGCCCGAGGTGCTGGAGCGCCTGCACGGCGCCATCCGCGGGCTGCGCGAGGCCACCGGGGCCGGCCCCGGCGCCGAGCAGCCCTGGTGGGACCCGGGCGACGACCCCGAGGTCGACCCCGAGCGGGACCGGGTGCTGGTCGACGGCCGCCAGGTCGGCGCGGGCAGCCGGGTCCTGCTGCGGCCCGGCCTGCGGCGCACCGACGCCCAGGACCTCTTCCTGGCCGGCCGGACCGGCGTGGTCGAGGCGGTGCTGCACGACGTCGACGGCTCGGTGCACCTGGCCGTCACGGTGGAGGACGACCCGGGCGCCGACCTGTGGCGGGCGCAGGGACGCTTCCGCTACTTCCAGCCCGACGAGGTCACCCCGCTGGACGGCGCCGGGCCGGGAGAGGGCCGGTGAACCGCGGTCGGGTCCTGGTCGCCGGAGTGGGCAACGTCTTCCTCGGCGACGACGGGTTCGGCGTGGAGACCGTCCGGCGGCTGGGCGCCCACCCGCTGCCGCCCGGCGTCGACGTGGTCGACACCGGCGTGCGCGGCGTCGACCTGGCGTACCGGCTGCTCGACGGCTACCGGACCGCCGTCCTGGTCGACGCCACCTGCCGCGGCGGCGCCCCCGGCACCGTCTACCTCATCGAGGCGTCCGCCGAACCGGCGGAGGCGCCGGTGCTGGACGGGCACCGGATGGGGCCGGACGCGGTGCTCGGTCTGCTCGCCACGCTCGCCGCCGGCACCGGCGGCGAGCCGCCCGGGCGGGTGCTGGTGGTCGGCTGCGAGCCGGCCGTGCTGGAGGAGGGCATCGGGCTGAGCGAGCCCGTCGCCGCGGCCGTCGACGAGGCGGTCCGAGTGGTCCTGCGGGTCGTGGACGAGACCGCGCAGCCGGAGAGGGAGACGACACCATGCTGAGGAAACTGTTCTGCGCGGCCCTGCTGGCCGGGATCGGCGCACTGGTCTGGCAGAGTCTGCCCGACCTCCGGCGGTACCTGAAGATCTCGCGGATGTGAGCCGCGCATTGCTGCGAACGGTGCAGCCCGGGGTGCGCCGGGCGGCGCGGCTTCGAGCCGCCGCCGCCGGCGCCCCTTGTAATGGGGCGCGCCTCGTGGCAGCACCCGCTGCCGCCCGCCGTGGAAGGGGACCGATGCACGAGATGTCGATCGCCGCCGCCGTCGTCGAGCAGGTCGACGCGGCCGCGCGCGAACACGGGGCCCCCGGCGTGGCCACCGTCCGGCTCCGGGTGGGCGAACTGGCCGGGGTCGTCCCCCAGGCCCTGCACTTCTGCTTCGAACTGGCCTGCGTCGGAACGCTGGTGGAGGGCGCGGCCCTGCACACCGAGGCGGTCCCGGCCCGGGCCCGCTGCCGGCCCTGCGACACCGAGTGGGCCGTCGGCATGCCCCCGGACCTCGGCTGCCCGACCTGCTCCGGAGGAGGCGGCGTCGAGCTGCTGTCCGGGCGCGAGCTCCAGATCCTCGACGTCCGGTGGGCAGTGGACCCGGACGTCCCGGCCGAACAGAAAGGCTGATGCCGATGTGCCGCACGGTCGACCTCCGCCAGGCGGTCCTCGCCCGCAACGACGACAGCGCCCGCGAACTGCGGGCGGCACTGGCCGCCCGGGGCACGGTGGCGGTGAACCTGCTGTCAAGCCCCGGCAGCGGCAAGACCGCGCTGCTGGAGGCCGAGTTGGGGCTCGCCCGGCGGCGCGGCCTGCCGGTCGCCGCGCTGACCGCCGACCTCGCCACCGAGAACGACGCGCTACGGCTGGCCCGTTCCGGCGCGCCGGTCAAGCAGGTGCTCACCGACGGGCTCTGCCACCTGGAGGCGCGGATGCTCGCCGGGCACCTCGACGGCTGGCTGCCGCAGGACTGCCGGCTGCTCTTCGTGGAGAACGTCGGCAACCTGGTCTGCCCGGCCTCCTACGACCTGGGCGAGTCGCTGCGGGTGGTGCTGGCCTCTGTCACCGAGGGCGAGGACAAGCCGCTCAAGTACCCCACCGCGTTCGGCCTGGCCAACCTGGTGCTGGTCACCAAGACCGACCTCGCCGCGGCGGCCGAGTTCGACGAGGCGACGTTCACGGCGAACGTCCGGCGGGTCAACCCCGGGGTGGAGGTGGTGCACACCTCGGCCCGCACCGGGGAGGGCGTCGGGGCCCTGCTGGAGCGGGCGACGGCTGTGCTGGACGGCGCCGAGCCGCACCGGCCGGTGATGTCCGCCGGGCCGGGGCACTCGCACGGGCCCTCGCAGACCCCCGGGCACTCGCACTCCCACGGGGGCGGACACTCGCACGCGCACGGGCACGACCACGGGCTCTCGCACACGCACGACCACGGGGACGGGCACGCGCACGGGCACGAGCACACGGTGGCCGGGGAGGCCCGGTGACGACCGGTCACCGGGAACGCGACCGCGAACGGCGGCAGGTCTCCGTCCGCGGCCTCGTCCAGGGGGTCGGCTTCCGGCCCTTCGTCTACACCCTGGCCGGTGAACTCGGCCTGGCGGGCAGCGTCACCAACACCGGCGAGGGCGTCCTGGCCGAGGTCGAGGGCAGCCGCGCCGCGGTGGAGGCGTTCTGCCGACGGGTGGCCAGCGACGCGCCACCGCTGGCGCAGGTGGCCTCCGTCGACCACACGGCGCTCGCCGCCACCGGCGCGACCGGCTTCGCCATCACCGCGTCCCGGGCCGACGGCCCCCGGGCCGCCCTGATCCCGCCCGACGTCGCCGTCTGCGCCGACTGCCTCGCCGAACTCGCCGACCCGGCCGACCGCCGCCACCGGCACCCGTTCATCAGCTGCACCAACTGCGGCCCCCGCTTCACCATCGTGACCGGCCTGCCGTACGACCGGGCCGCGACCACCATGGCAGGCTTCCCGATGTGCCCGGACTGCGCCCGGGAGTACACCGACCCGGCCGACCGCCGCTTCCACGCGCAGCCCGTCTCCTGCCACGCCTGCGGGCCCCGGCTCACCCTCACCGTGCCCGGCCGGGCCGACCGCGCCGGCGAGGACGCGCTCACCGGGGCCCGCCGGCTGCTGGCCGCCGGGGCGGTCCTCGCCGTCAAGGGCATCGGCGGCTACCACCTCGCCTGCGACGCCCGTGACGCCGGGGCCGTCGCCCTGCTGCGCCGCCGCAAGCGGCGCGGCGACAAGCCGTTCGCCCTGATGGCCCGTGACCTCGCCACGGTCGAGGGCCTGCTGCCGGTGGACCCGGTCGAGCGCGAACTCCTCACCGGGCCCGTCCGGCCGATCGTCCTGCTGCGCCGCGCCGGCGGTCCGCCGCCCGGGATCGCGGCGGTGGCCCCGGGCAGCCCCGACCTCGGGGTGATGCTCCCGTACACCCCGCTGCACCATCTGCTGCTCGCCGCGCCGGGGCCGGACCTGCTGGTGATGACCAGCGCCAACCTCTCCGGGGAGCCGATCGTCACCGACGACCGGGAGGCCCTGGAGCGGCTCGCCCCGCTGGTCGACGGCCGGCTCGCCCACGACCGGCCGATCCACGTCCCGTGCGAGGACTCGGTGGTGCGGGTGGTGGACGGCGAACAGCTGCCGCTGCGCCGTTCGCGCGGGTACGCGCCGCTGCCGCTCCCGCTGCCGGTGCCGGTCCGCCCGGCACTGGCGGTCGGGGGCGACCTGAAGAACGCCTTCGCGCTGGCCCGCGACGGCTACGCCTGGCTGTCCGGCCACATCGGGGACATGGACGACCTGTCCACGCTGCGCGCCTTCGACCGCGCGGTCGACCGGCTCACCACGGTCAGCGGGGTGCGGCCCGAACTGCTGGTCGCCGACCGGCACCCCGGCTACCGCTCGGTCCGGCACGCCGAACGGACCGCCGCCGGCCGCCCGGTGCACCGGGTGCAGCACCACCACGCGCACATCGCCGCCGTGATGGCCGAGCACGGCCTGGACGGCAGCCGGCCGGTGCTCGGCCTGGCCTTCGACGGCACCGGCTACGGCGAGGACGGCGCGATCTGGGGCGGCGAGGCGCTGCTCGCCGACTACGACGGGTTCCGCCGCCTCGCCCACCTCGGGTACGTGCCGCTGCCGGGCGGGGACGCGGCGGTCGAGCGCCCGTACCGGACGGCGCTGGCGCACCTGCGCGCCGCCGGACTGCCCTGGACGGCCGGGCTGCCGCCGGTCGAGGCCTGCCCGGCCGACGAACTCCAGCTGCTGGAGCGCCAGTTGGAGATCGGGCTGAACTGCGTGCCGACCTCCAGCATGGGCCGGCTGTTCGACGCGGTGTCCTCGCTCGCCGGGATCTGCCACCGGTCCGGCTACGAGGCCCAGGCGGCGGTCGAACTGGAGGCGGCGGCCGTCGCGTCCGGCCCGGCGGCGGGCTACGCGTTCGGGCTGCCGCCCGGCGGGGACGGCTGGATCGCCGACCCGGGGCCGGTGCTGGCCGCGGTGGTCGCGGACGTCTCCTCGGGCGCGCCCGGCGGGCTGGTCGCCGCGCGGTTCCACACCGCGGTGGCCGACCTGGTCCGGCGGATCTGCGCGGCCGTCCGGGAACGGCACGGCACGGCCACGGTGGCGCTCAGCGGCGGAGTCTTCGCCAACGCCCTGCTCTCCTCGGCCTGCGCGCGCGGCCTCGGGGAGGACGGCTTCACCGTGCTGCGGCACCGCCGGGTGCCGCCCAACGACGGAGGGCTGGCGCTCGGCCAGCTGATGGTGGCCGCCCGGACGGCGGCCCCCGGGAGGAGTGAGGGCTGATGTGCCTGGCGGTGCCCGGCAGGGTGACGGAGATCGGTGAGCGGGACGGGACCCGGATGGCGGTGATGGACTTCGGAGGGGTGGTCAAGGACGTGTGCCTGGAGTACCTGCCCGACCTGGCGGTGGGCGACTACGCGATCGTCCACGTGGGTTTCGCGCTCCAGCGGCTGGACGAGGAGTCGGCCCGGCACACCCTCGCGCTGTTCGAGGAACTCGGCCTGCTCCAGGAGGAGTTCGGCGATCCGTGGGAAGCGGCGGGGCGGTTCGGGGCGGACGGTCAGTGGGAGGGGCCGGCGGCGCCGGGGGAGCCGGGCGCGGCACGAGCGGCTGAGGAGGCCGGACGGTGAAGTACCTGGAGGAGTTCCGCAACCCGGAGCTGGCCGAGGGCCTGCTCGCGGACATCAGGGCGACGGTCACCCGGCCGTGGGCGCTGATGGAGGTGTGCGGCGGTCAGACGCACAGCATCATCCGGCACGCCATCGACCAACTCCTGCCGGAGGAAGTCGAGTTGATCCATGGCCCGGGCTGCCCGGTGTGCGTCACCCCGCTGGAGGTGATCGACCGGGCGCTGGCGATCGCGGCCCGGCCCGGGGTGGTCTTCTGCTCCTTCGGGGACATGCTGCGGGTGCCCGGCACCGACCGGGACCTGTTCCGGGTCCGCAGCGAAGGCGGTGACGTCCGGGTGGTGTACTCGCCGCTCGACGCGCTGAAGGTCGCCCGGGAGAACCCGGACCGCGAGGTCGTCTTCTTCGGCATCGGGTTCGAGACCACCGCGCCGCCGAACGCGATGGCCGTCCACCTGGCCCGGAAGCAGGGCCTGCGGAACTTCAGCATGCTGGTCTCGCACGTCCGGGTGCCCCCGGCGATCGACGCGATCATGGAGTCGCCGGACTGCCGGGTCCAGGGCTTCCTCGCCGCCGGGCACGTGTGCAGCGTGATGGGCACCGGGGAGTACCCGGCGCTGGCCGAGCGCCACCGGGTGCCGATCGTCGTCACCGGCTTCGAGCCGCTGGACATCCTGGAGGGGATCCGGCGTACCGTACGGCAGTTGGAGCGCGGGGAGCACACCGTCGACAACGCCTACCCGCGTGCCGTCCGGCCGGAGGGCAACCCGGCGGCCCGCGCCATGCTGGAGGACGTCTTCGAGGTGACCGACCGCGCCTGGCGGGGCATCGGGGTGATCCCGCTGAGCGGCTGGCGGCTCTCGTCGCGCTACCGGGACCACGACGCCGAGCAGCGCTTCGACGTCGCGGGGATCACCACCCGCGAACCCGCCGAGTGCCGGGCCGGCGAGGTGCTGCAAGGCCTGCTGAAGCCGCACCAGTGCGAGGCCTTCGGCACGGTCTGCACCCCGCGCACCCCGCTCGGCGCCACCATGGTCTCCAGCGAGGGGGCCTGCGCCGCGTACTACCTCTACCGGCGGCTGGGCACGACGGCCCCGACCGGCCAGGCGAACGCGCCCAGGGAGGCGAGCCCCGTTGGCTGACACCGAGATCCTCACCGGGGCGGCCCCGGAGGCGCCGCCCGCGCCCGACTTCTCCGGCTGGACCTGCCCGCTGCCGCTGCGCGACCACCCCCGGGTGGTGATGGGGCACGGCGGGGGCGGGGCGCTCTCCGCCGAACTGGTCGAGAACCTCTTCGCGCCGGCCTTCGGCGGACCGGCCCTCGCCGGGCTCGGCGACTCCGCCGTACTGGACCTGGGCGGGGCCCGGCTCGCCTTCTCCACCGACTCCTACGTGGTGCGGCCGCTGTTCTTCCCCGGCGGCGGCATCGGGGACCTCGCCGTCAACGGCACGGTCAACGACCTCGCGATGAGCGGTGCCCGGGCGGCGTACCTGTCCTGCGGGTTCATCCTGGAGGAGGGGGTGGAGATGGCCGTGGTGGACCGGGTGGCCAGGGCGCTCGGCGCCGCCGCCCGGACCGCCGGGGTCGAGGTGGTCACCGGGGACACCAAGGTGGTCGAATCCGGACACGGGGACGGGATCTACCTGAACACCGCCGGGATCGGGCTCGTCCCGGCCGGGGTCGACATCCGGCCGCAACGGGCCGTGCCCGGCGACGTGGTGATCGTCAGCGGGCCGATCGGGCTGCACGGGATCGCGATCATGAGCGTCCGGGAGGGCCTGGAGTTCGGGGTCCGGGTGCGCAGCGACTGCGCGGCGCTCGGCGGCCTGGTCGAGGCGATGCTGGCGGTCACCCCGGACCTGCACGTGCTGCGCGACCCCACCCGGGGCGGGCTGGCGGCGGCGCTCAACGAGATCGCGGCGGCGGCCGGAGTGGGTGTGACGCTCAGCGAACGCGCCGTCCCGGTGCCGGAGGCGGTGGCCAACGCCTGCGCGCTGCTGGGCCTCGACCCGATGTACGTGGCCAACGAGGGCAAGCTGGTGGCCTTCGTGCCGCGTCGCGAGGCGGACGCGGTGCTCGCCGCGATGCGCGCCCACCCGCTGGGCGCGGAGGCGGTGGTGATCGGCGAGTGCGTCGAGGACCACCCGGGCATGGTGGTGGCCCGGACGGGGTTCGGCGGGACCAGGGTGGTGGACCTGCCGCTGGGCGAACAGCTGCCGCGGATCTGCTGACCGCGGCCGGGGCCCGCCGGCCCCGCCGCGGGGGCGCCCCCCGCCCCCCCCCCCCCC
>NZ_JBHTRF010000122.1:0-16918 GCF_042796115.1 Kitasatospora sp. NPDC056446
GGGCCCCCACCCCGCGGCCCCGGCCCCGGCCGGCCCCCCCGGCCCCGGCCCCCGCACCCCCCCCGCGGGGGCCCCCGCCCCCCGCGCGGCCCCGCCGGCGGCGGTCCCGGTCAGGCCGCGCCCAGCGCCAGCAGCGAGTCGGGCGAGCTCTGCCACTCGTCGAGCGAGGGGTCGGAGCCGAGGATCGCCTGGTGCAGGCGGTACATCCGGGCGGACGGCTCCAGCCCGATCTCCTCCACCATCAGCGCGCGGAACTGACGGAACGTCTCCAGCGCGTGCGCGCACCGGCCGGACCGGTAGAGCGCGAGCATGAACTGGGCGCGGATGTTCTCGCTGAACCGGTGCTCGACGGTCAGCGCGGCCAGCTCGCTGAGCAGCATCTGGTGGTGGCCGAGCCTCAACTCGGCCTCGATGCACAGCTCCTGGACGTGCAGCCGGGACTCCTCCAGGCGGATCACGTGGGCCTGGAGCGGGCGGCCCTGTTCGACGTCGACCAGGCTGGTGCCGCGCCACATCCCGAGGGCCTGCCGGAACAGCAGGGCCGCCTGGACGCTGTCGTCGACCCGCAGCGCGGCGTGCCCGTGGCGGACCAGCTGCTCGTAGCGGTGCTGGTCGAGCGCGTCCGCCGGCCCGCTCAGCATGTAGCCGCCGGACATCGTGACCAGGATCCGCTTCGCGCTCACCGGGTCGTTCGGCCGGGCGTTCGCGATCAGCTTCCGCAGCTGCAGGATGTAGGTCTGCATCGTCGTGGAGGCGCTGACCGGCGCCTCCTCGTCCCAGACCTCCTGCATGAGCTGCGAGATCGGCGTGATGGTGTTCATCCTGGCCGCCAGCAGGGCCAGGACCTTTCGGGGCTTCGTGGCGGATGGCACCACCGAGACCCCGTCGATCTCCGCTTCCAGCGGGCCGAGAATATTGATTTGCATGTGCTCAACCTCTCCCCGGTCAAATGTTTGCAAAAATTTGCAGCATTTAGAGGTATTGCCGGCACCGGTACAGACGGTGCAGTTTTCCTGCCTGGCAAGAGCCGGCCAGGATGTTGAATCCGGTACAGACTGCCGCAGTGCAGTCCGACCTTTCCGTTCAGGATGAAAGGGAAGCGCCAAAACATGCCTACGGGCGGCCCTGATTAGTTCACGAGGGCCGTTCGAGGCATCCAAGAGACTATCAGCCGGCGCATCTGAAAGTTACTTTCCCGTCGGCATCTGAGCTTCTTTTGAGGAAAGTCTAATGTCGCGCGCATGACAATGCTGTGAAAATGGCTGACCCGCTGGAATCCACTGAGTCCCGAGGTGGGTGTGCTGCCGCATCTCTACCGCTCTGACCTGCGGATATGTCGATCCGAGCAGGATTCGCCAATTGCCTTGAAGGCGCATGCAAAGGGCGTCTCAAGTGCATTCACAAACCCGCCGGAAGGATGTCTGCGCACATTCCCCAAGAATGCGCGGACAGTCTTCCCCGATTACCGGACGCCGAAAGACGGGCGATAATCCAAAGGATTCATGAGAAACTATTCCGCGTGGATAAGGCTATTAGCCGGAGACGCTTGCCGATGGTGCACTGCCGGTGCGGCCGGAGACTTTATCTTCGATAGTCATCTAATCCCCGTGGGACGCGTGGTGTCAAGGTGAAAGATGGGTAAGACTCGGGGGTCGCTCCAGCCCGTCGGGCGGGCCTCCGGGCGGGCTGTCGGGCGGCCGTGGCGGCCCGGGCCCGACGGTCGCGCAATGGTCTTGCGGCGGTCCCGCGACGGGACGGAGAAGGGTCGGACGGGGGCCGGACAAGCCGAAGGCCCAGGTCGGACTTTGTCTGACCTGGGCCTTTTCGTGTTCGGAGATGCCCCGGGGGTGCCGGGGGATTACGGGGGAATGCGGGGGAATGCGGGGGAATGCGGGTGGGCGTCGGGCGCCGGGCGCTACTGCCGGCCGCTCGCCAGGTCCAGCGGGCGGATCCGCAGCGCCAGCCGGGCCGGCACCAGGCTGGAGACCATGGCCAGGACCAGACAGACCGCGGTGGCCCCGGCCAGGGTGCCCCACGGCAGCTCGAAGGCCGCGGACTGCGCCGGGTCGAGGACGCGGTTCTCGATCAGCAGGACGGTCGCGTACTGGGTCAGCAGGGTGACGACCAGTCCGAGGGCCGCCGCGGTGGCGACCACCAGCACGGTCTCGGCGGCGACCACCCGCAGCACCTGGCGGCGGGTGCCGCCGGTCAGACGCAGGGTGGCGAAGTCCCGCAGCCGGTCGCCCGTGGACATCATCATCGTGTTGACGATCGCGATCAGCGCGTAGAGCAGTGCCGGGCCGAGGATCGCCAGCATCGTGATCCAACCGTTCCTGCTGGTCCGGTCGTTGTGCGCGCCGATCCAGTCCGGCCCGGCGGTGGCCCGGGCCGCGCTGCCGCCCAGCGCGGCCGTGACCTGCCCGGGCCCCGCGCCGGTGCCCAGGTAGGCCACCGTGACGGCGCCCCCGTCGGGGACGGCCTCGCGCGGGACGACGATCTCCGGCAGGTGCGGCAGCAGCCGGCCGACCTGGGCGACCAGCCGCAGCGGCACCCTGGTGCCGTCCGCCAGCCGGGCGTCCAGGGTGTCGCCGACGTGCCAGCCGAAGACCCGGGCCATGTCGCCGGAGACCGCGACCGTCCGGCCGTGCAGGTCGTCCAGGGAGCCGGCCTCGGCGGTGAGGTTCCAGGCCGTCCGCAGGTCGCCGTCGACGGCGAGGCCGTCCTCCGGGATCGGCAGGTCGGCGGGGTGGCCGGGGACGGGCTGTTGGTCCGGGGCCGCCAGGCCGTCGAACCGTACCGTCGAGGCGGTCGTCAACCGGGCGTCCGGCAGGGCCGCCAGGCCGCGCAGGGCGTCCGCGGGCAGGCCCGGGCCGCCGGTCGGCTCGATCACGTACCCGGCCTTCAGGGCGGCGCGGCCCTGGGCGGCCATCGCGTCGCCGAAGGCCACCGTGCCGCCGACCACCGAGCCGGCCAGGCCGATCACCAGGAACACCGGCGTCGCGGTGGAGACCGTCCGGCGGATCGCGGCCAGCGCGTTCTGCCGGGCGATCAGACCGGCGGCGCCGGGCAGCAGCGGGACGGGCGCGGTGAACAGCCGCACCAGCGGCGGCACCAGCACCGGGGCGACCAGCACGACGGCGAGCACCGCCATCACGTCGAAGAGCAGGGCCCACTGCGGAGTGGTCTCCGGATCGCGGGACTGCGGGTCGGCCAGCATCGACGCGGGCATCGAGATGAACGTCCGCAGGGTGTAGGCGAAGACGCCGAGGAAGAGCACCGAGGCCACCCAGCGGACGACCGGCATCACCTTCCTGTCGACGGCGACCTCGTCGAGCGCCTCCACCGGCCGCACCCGGCCGGCCCGGCGGGAGGCCGCGTACGCGCCGAGCAGGGCGACGAGGAGGCCGCCCGAGGCGGCGAGCAGCAGCGGCAGTACGGCCGGCTCGGCGTGGAAGCCGCTCGGCGCGGCGCCCTGGTCGACCAGCCAGGCGGCGATCGCCGGGGCGACGGCCAGGCCGAGCGTGCAGCCCGCGAGCGAGGCGGCCACCGCCACCACCAGGGCCTCGCCGAGCACCAGCGCCCGGACCTGACGCGGCGTCGCGCCGACCGCGCGCAGCATCGCCGTCTCCTGGCGGCGCTGCGCCACGGCGAAGGCGAAGGTCGAGGAGACCACGAAGACCGAGACGAACCCGGCCATCGCGGCCATGAAGCCCACCAGCTTGTGCAGCGAGGGCGCGCCGGGCAGGGAGTCCTCGCCCATCGTGGTGTTGAGCAGCACCCCGGCGGCGGACATCACCGCGACGCCGAGGGCGAGTGCGACGAAGGAGCCGACGAAGGCCGGCCACCGCCGCCGCAGCGAGACGGCGGCGACCGGGAGCAGCAGCCGGAAGCCGTTCATCGGGAGCCGCCCTCTGCGCGGGCGGCCTCGCGGGTGGTGGTGGTGGTGGCGGTGGCGGCCTCGGGGGCGGTGGCGGGGGTGGCGTCTTCCGCACGGGCGGCCCCGGTGGCGGCGCCGTCCCTGCGGAGGTCCTCCAGCGCGGTCATCCGGGCGGCGACGGTCTGCGGGTCGGGGCCGACCAGGTGGTCGACGACCCGGCCGTCGGCGAGGAAGAGCACGGTGTCGGCGTACGAGGCGGCGACCGGGTCGTGGGTGACCATGATGGTGCTCTGGCCCTGACCGTCCACCAGGGAGCGCAGCAGGGTGAGCACCTCGCGGCTGCTGGAGCTGTCCAGGGCGCCGGTGGGCTCGTCCGCGAACAGCACCTCGGGCGCGGAGATCAGCGCCCGGGCGATCGCCACCCGCTGCTGCTGGCCGCCGGACATCTGGGAGGGCAGGTGGCCGGTCCGCTCGCCCAGGCCCACCCGGGCCAGGGCGGACCGGACCTGCGCCGGGTCCGGTCTACGGCCGGCCAGGCGCAGTGGCAGGCCGACGTTCTGTTCGGCGGTGAGGGCGCCGAGCAGGTTGAAGGACTGGAAGACGAACCCCAGGCGCTCGCGGCGCAGGACGGTGAGCGCGGTCTCGTCGAGGCCGCCGAGGTCGACGCCGTCGACGACGACGGTGCCGGTGTCCGGGCGGTCGAGCCCGGCGGCGCACTGGAGCAGGGTGCTCTTGCCGGAGCCGGACGGGCCCATCACGGCGGTGAAGCTGCCGCGGGTGAAGCCGACGGTGACCCCGTCCAGGGCCGTGATGGTGCTCTGGCCGGTTCCGTAGGAGCGGGTGACCTGCTCAAGTCGTACTACTACATCTTTGTCGTTCATGATGATCCACTTCCTACCAGGTCGTCGCGGTCGGGCGGAACGACGTTTCGGCAGGCAGGGCGGCAGGCGGCCGGGGCCGGCCCGGGGCCCGGTCCCGGGTCGGCCCCGGCGGGAGCCGGGCGCGGGTCAGGCGGCGATGGCGAGTACCTGAGGCCGTGCCAGCGTCCGGTACACGGCGGTGCGCAGCTCTATGGAACGGTCGAGCCGCGCCGCGTTGAAGTAGAGGTGACGGTGTATCAGGAGTTCGTGGTCCACCAGGAGTTCGAGGTCGGGGTGGAACGAGAACGGGATGATCGAGCCGCTCACGCAGCCGCTCAACCGCTCGGCGGTGGAGCGGTCCGCGAAGCCGACCTTGCCGGATCCGAGGGCCCGGCCGACGGCGTCGAGGTCGACCCTGCGGTCGCCCGGCACCACGGCCAGCGCGTACCGGCCGCCACCGTCCTGCCGGGCCCGCTTGGCCCGCAGGACGATGGACTTGGCGGCCTGGTCCAGCGGGTGGCCGCGCAGCTCGCTGGCGAGCGCGGTGTTCCCCTCGGGCCGGTGGCAGATCGTCCGGTAGGCGGCCGGGTCCGTCGCCAGCAGGCCCAACAGTCTGCGGTAGGTGGCGAGTTCGGTGGGTACGCCGGGCGCGGCGGGTACGCCGGGCTCGGCGGGTCCGGTGGCGGGGCTCGTGGTGGCCGGGCTCGTGGTGGACAGGGCAGGAGTCATGGGTGCGTCCTCACAGACGGGCATCAGGGCTGTGAAGCGGCCCGCCGCCCTGTCCGAGCAGCACGGCCGGCCGCCGTTCCGGGCCTTGGCTGGTGCTGTGGTGCGGTTGACGGTCCTGGCGGGTGCGCGGCCCTGCCCCGCCGTGCTCCGAGCGGATCGGATCGGATCGGTGAGGGTCGGGCCCGCGCGGGCTCTGGTGCGTTCGGCGCCCCCAGGACCGGGCCATCGTACTCCGGGGCTCCGGCCCCGGTCCGGGCCCGATCTGCCGGTTGACCGGCAGCTTTGCGGTTCGTTGCCCCCTTTCGGGGCCATGACAGGCAGCCTGCCGACGGGCGTCGGCACGACCGCCGGGGGCGGGGGAGCCGAGGGCCCGGTGCGGGGGAGCCGGGGACCGGTGCGAGGGAGTCGGGGGCATTCGCGTGCGTGGATCCGGAGTTCTGTCATACCCGGAATGCTTCCGGGCGGGCGCCGTCCGCACATCTGCCGATCGGCAGGTCCGTCCGGGGCCTCAGCGCGGAAACGGCGGGAGGGGTGTGCCGAAAGGCACACCCCTCCCGCCGTTCATCCGCTTCAGTCCTCGTCGACCCCGAGGTCGTCCCCGAAGTCGTCCCCGAAGTCGTCCCCGAGGTCGCCGAGGAGGCCGCCCTCCGGGGTGCCGCTGATCGCGTAGCCCTGCCGGCGCGCCTCGTAGCAGGCCACCGTCGCGGCCGCCGACACGTTCAGCGAGCCGACCCGGCCCAGCTGCGGCACGAACACCACCTGGTCGCAGAGCTCCAGCGCCTCGGGCGTGATCCCGCGGTCCTCGTGGCCGAGCACGAAGGCCACCGCCGGGGTCAGCCCGGCGGAGAACAGCGGCACCGCGTCGTCCGCCAGTTCCAGGCCGACGACCTTGTAGCCGTCCGCCTTCGCCGCCGCCACCGCTTCGGCGACCGTCGGGAAGTGCTCCACCTTCAGGTACTTGTCGGTGCCCATCGCGGCCTTCTGCGCGCCGGACGAGCGCACCGACGGGGTGTCCCCGGTCAGGTACAGCTTCTCGGCGCCCATCGCCGCACCGGTGCGGACCACCGAGCCGACGTTGAACGGCGACTGGAGGTTCTCCAGGATGATCGCGAGCCGGAACTCGTTGCTGCGCCGCCAGGAACGGTGCAGTCGCTTCAGTTCGGTCCCGCGCAGCTGCTTCACGACGTCGTACCTCGTCCACTCTCGGAGCCCTCGCCCGCCTCGGGGCGGGGCCGCGCTTCCAGAATCCGGAACCCGTTGACCGACGCGACCCGGGTCGTCGGGTAGCCCTGGTCGTTCAGCCACTTCTGCAGCGAGTCCGAGCCCAGGTGCTTCTGCACCACGAGGAACGCCGAGCCGTCCGGGGTCAGCCGGCCGAGCCAGAGCGTCAGCAGGCGGCGCAGCGCGGCCTTGCCGATCCGGATCGGCGGGTTGGAGTAGATCGTCGCGAACCGGACGTCCTCGGGGACGTCCTCGGGCAGCGCGGCCCGGACGTTGCCCAGCCCGAGCGCGTCGGCGTTCAGCCGCACCAGCTCCAGGGCGCGCTCGTTGACGTCCACCGCCCAGACCGGCAGGCGCTTGCGCCGGGTCGCCCAGGTGAGCGCGATCGGGCCGTAGCCGCAGCCGACGTCCAGGATCGGGCCGCGCACCCGCGGCGGCGGGGCGTGCTCCAGCAGGATCCGGGTGCCCGGGTCGAGCCGGCTGCGGGAGAACACCCCGGCGTCGGTGGTCAGTTCCAGGGTGAGGTCCGGCAGGGAGACCGTGATCGGCCGGCGCTCGCTGGCCACCTCGGGTGCACCGCTGAAGTAGTGCGAGCCGGACATGTGTTCCCCGTCGTTCGTATGGGTCTCGGGGCCACCGGGTGGGTGTGGGTCAGCCCTTCCTACGGCACCGATCGTACCCCCGGTGGCCCGGACGGCGTTCCGGTCAGGCGGTGCCGGGGGTCTTGCGGGTGGCCACGTTGATGCGGTTCCAGGCGTTGATGGTGAAGCAGACCGAGATCAGCTGGGCCAGCTCGGCCTCCGCGAAGTGCGCGGCGGCCCGGGCGTACACGGCGTCCGTGACCCCGCCGCCGATCCGGGCGATCTCCTCGGCGAGCGCCAGGGCGGCCCGCTCGCGCTCGCTGTACACCCCGGCCGGGGCCTCCGGCCAGACCGGCAGCAGGTAGATCCGCTCGTCGGTCTCGCCGGCCTTGCGGGCGTCCTTGGCGTGCATGTCCAGGCAGTACGCGCAGCCGTTCAGCTGCGAGGTGCGCATCTGGACCAGCTCGACCAGCGCCGGGTCCAGGCCCTCGCGGGCGGCGGCGTCCAGGGCGATCATCGCGCGGAACACCTTGGGGACGGTGCGGGCGTAGTCGAGGCGGGCGGGGGCCGAGGCGGTCTCGTTCGTCGTCATGGCAACGACCCTAGGCGCGCGGTGCACCCGCGCTCCGGGTCATTCGGCATCCGGTTCCACGGGTCAATCCGGGGTCGGTCCGTGGCTCGGCCGATGGGGCCGGGCCGGTCGTCCCGGAGCCCCGGCAACACACCGGGCCCGGTTCGGCGCGTCGCGGCCGGGCGCCGTGCGGCGGATACTGCGAGTACCGCCACCCGGGCCCGTGGGAGCCTCCGAACAGCGAGGACGGACGCCATGCCGCAGGATCACGAGGACTACCTGACCGACGAGGCCGACGAGGCCGTCGAGCCCGACGAGGGGGCGCCCCCGGCCGACGAGTACGACGAGTACGACGAGGTGGCCGAGCGCCGGGCCCTCGGCGCCGACCCCGCCACCGACGTCGCGGACGCCGCCGAGCAGGCCCGGGTGGTCCAGCTGGACGAGGACGAGTACCGGGAGTAGCCGCCCGCACCTCCCGTACCGCCGGTACCGCGCGCACAGCCCGCCCGTACGGCGTACGGGCCCTCGGACACGCCCTGCAGCGCCCTGCAGTGCCCGGCTGGCGCCCTACAGCGCCCGGCGGCGCTGCAGCCAGGCCATCGCCGCCCAGCCCGGCAGCACCGGCAGGATCAGCGTCAGCAGCCGGTACAGCGCCACCGCCGCCAGCGCGCCGCCCTTCTCCATCGACGCGGTCTGCTGGAGCAGCGCGATCAGCGCGCCGTCCACCGCGCCGGCCCCGCCCGGGGTCGGCGCCGCGCTGCCCGCCGCGTTGCCGACCAGGAACACCACCGCCACCGAGGCGAAGGAGGGCTCCCGGCCGATCGCCCGGGCACAGCAGTACAGGCAGGAGATCAGGCAGATCGACACCAGCAGCTGCCCGGTCACGCCCACCGCCAGCCGGGTCGGACTGCGCAGCAGGTCCAGCAGCCGGGGCAGCACCTCGGTCGTCAGCGGCCGCAGCCGAGCCCCCAGCCACCGCCGGGCCACCGGGATCGCCCACACCACCGCCAGCAGCGCCGCCGCCCCCGCCAGCCCGCCCACCACGGCGGGCAGCGCGTCCAGCTCGGAGCCGCCCGGCTGCATGTCCAGCAGGTAGACGAAGGCCCCCAGCTGGAGCAGGTGCAGCACCAGCCCGATCAGCGTCCCCACGCCGACGGAGGACAGCGCCTGCGCCGTCGGGATCCCGGCCTGCTGCAACAGGCGGGTGTTCAGCGCGACCCCGCCCACCCCGCCGGGCGACACCAGCTTCACGAACGACCCGGCGAGCTGCGCCAGCACCGCGTTGCGGAAGTCCAGCCGCTCCGGCACGAAGCCGACGAACCCCATGGCCGCCGTGACGTGGCTGGTGGCCGCGGCGGCCAGCGCCAGCAGCAGCCACCACGGATCGGCGTCCGCCAGCGCGGAGACCGGGTTGTCCTCCGCCGCGAACAGCTGCGGGATCAGCAGCCACCCGGCCACCACCCCGCCCACCACGGCCAGCAGGGTGCGCGGCCGCAACCGCTCCAGCCGCACTGGCCGCCCCACCACCTGCGGCCGGGCCCGCAGCACCTCCGCCCGGATCTCCTCCAGCAGACCGCCGGGGACGGGGGCGCCCGCGGGCCGCTCCCCGTCGCCGGCACCGGGCCGCTCCCCGCCCGTGGCGACGGGCTTCGGGTGGCGCTTGAGGGCGCGGCGGGTGGTGTGGGTGAGGGCGATGGGCTGGAGGAGGGGGAGCGCGGCGCCGACGGCGTCGGGGCCGAGGACGGCGGTGGCGGTGCGCACCGAGCGGGCGGCGCCGGTGCGCAGGGCGAGGGTGGTGAGGAGCTGGGCGATGTCGCAGTACAGGACGAGTTCGGTGGCCGCGATGTCGCCGTCGGCGAAGTCGACCAGGTGCACCGCGCCCGTGTCGTCGACCAGCAGGGAGGAGGGGACCAGGGCGCGGTGGGCGATCTCGCGGCGCTGGAGGAGGGCGAGCCCGCCCCAGGCGTCGGTGAGCAGCTCGTCGGTGATCTCCTGGTCGGCGAGCTGGTCCAGGGTGCGGCCGGGCAGCCGCTCGTACGCGATCAGCGCCGTGTCGTGGCCGAGCCCGGCGGTGGCGGCGATCCGGCGGGTGCGGACCCCGGCGGCCAGCGCCGCGTACGTGACCAGGGCCTCGTGCTCCAGCCCGGTGCGCGGGGACCGCAGGACGCGCGGGTCGGGGGCGGTGCGCAGGCGCAGCCGGCGCCAGGCGCGCCGGACGGCGGCGGCGGTGACGGCCTGCCGGTCGAGGAGCTGGACGTCGAGGTCGGGGAGGCCGTCGGCCTGCCGGACCCGGAAGCGGCCGGGCCCGGCCGGGTGGGCCGCCACGGGGTGCGCCTCGACCGGGCGCAGGCCGCTCTCGCGCAGCGCGCGCAGGATCTCGCCGGGCCGGGGGCACGGGTCGGGGGTGCCGACCGCGTACAGGGTGCCGTGGGCGCCGGTCCAGCCGAGCAGCAGGCCGAGCAGGAGCGAGGTGGGGGTGGCGAAGCCGCCGGCCAGTCCGGCGAGGCCGGAGAGCGCGAGGAGGGCCCAGGGCAGTCGGCGTTCGCGGCTGCCGGAGGCGGTCATGAAGGCCAGGACCGGCGCGAGGTAGCCGTAGACCGGCTCGGTGTGCCCGAGGACGTCGCCCGGCAGCGGCTGGGTGAGCGCGGCGAGCAGCGACGAGGGGGCGAGGCCGTCGGCCCACAGGTCCAGGCCGAGGGTGGCGCCGTACGCGAGGACGGCGGCGAGCAGCCCGTCGGAGACCTGCTGGAGGGCCCGGCGCCGGTCGGGGCCGAACAGGCGGCGGACGGCGAGGCCGACCGGCAGCAGCAGGACGGCGGCGGTGGTGAGGCCGCCGGCCAGGCTCGCCAGCGGTCGCGGCACCAGGGCGGCGGCCTCGGCGACGTCGGCGGCGATGCCGCCGGTGGTGGCGCGGGCGTAGTCGGCGAGCAGCAGGGTGAGGGCGATGGCGAACAGGCCGACGGTCAGCCGGATCAGGGCGACGGGCTGGCGGATCCGGCCGGTGGCGGGCAGCGGGTGGGCCCGGAACCGTCCGGCGCCCGCCTGCCCGGGGCCGGCGTCCGTGTAGCCGACCTGCCCGGGCCCGCCGTCCGTGGCGCCGGCCTGCCCGGGTCCGGCGTCCGTGGAGCCGGTCCGCCCGGGCCCGGCCTGCGCGGGTATGCCGCCGCCCGGCACGCCGGCAGCGGCCGGGTCGTCTCCCGCCGCCCCCGCCCCGCCGTCCGGTGCCCCCGGGCCGTTCCCCCGCCGCGTGGGCGCACCGCCGGTGTCGCCCCCGTCGGTGCTGCCGTTCGTTCTCCCCGTCACGATCGCCACGGATGGCATGCTCCCATGCCGTCCGCGGCCGCGGAGCCGGGACGCCGCGGGGACCGCCGGGGCCCTACGCCTGCCTGGTCGGCAGGACGACCAGGTGGCGCAGGTTGACGTGCCGGGGGCGGCTCACGGTGTACGCGACCAGGTCGGCGACGTCCTCGGCCGTGAGCGCCGGGATGGCGGCGAACAGGCCGTCGAGCTGCTCGCGCAGCACCGGGTTGTCGATGTGCCCGGCGAGCTCGGTGTCGGTCAGCCCGGGCTCGATCGCGCTGACCCGGACGTCGCGCGGGCCCAGCTCGCTGCGCAGGGCGGCGGACAGCTGGGTGAGCGCGGCCTTGGTGGCGCCGTACACGGCGTAGTCGGGGAAGACCACGTGCGAGGCGATCGAGGAGACGTTGACCAGGTCGGCGGTGCGGCCCTCGGCGGCGGCCGAGGTCAGGTCGGCGGTGAAGGCCCGGACGATCCGCAGCGCGCCGGTGAGGTTGGTGTCGACCATGCGGGTCCACTCGTCGATCCGGCCGTCGCCGAGCGGGTTGGGCAGCATCACTCCGGCGTTGTTGACCACCAGGTCGACCCGCCCGTACGCGGCGTGGACGGCCGCGGCGGCGGCGTCCACGGAGGCCTGGTCGGTGATGTCGGCGGTGACGGCGAGCGCCTGCCCGCCCGCGGCGGTGATCTCGGCGGCGAGCGCGTCCAGCCGTTCGGTGCGGCGGGCGAGCAGGGCGACCCGGGCGCCCTGGGCGGCGAGCGCCCGGGCGGTGGCGGCGCCCATGCCGCTGGCGGCTCCGGTGACGACGGCGGTGCGGGCGGCGAGGGCGGGGTGGCTCATCGGGGGCTCCAGGGGGTCCAGTGGGTCCGGGGATCCGGGGTCGGTCGGGCCGACACCGACCACTCTGGGCGGGCCGCGACGGCCTACCCAGGGCTGCGCTTTTCCCGGGAACAGCCGTCCTGGGAACGCCTTTCCTGGGAACGGCAGTACCACCCTCGGACACCTGTGCAGGGCTAACCTGCGGGGCATGGAGAACACCCTGGGGGACTTCCTCCGCTCGCGCCGGGCCCGGATCCTGCCGGAGGAGGTGGGCCTGCCCCCGCACGGCCGCCGCCGGGTGCAGGGCCTGCGCCGGGAGGAGGTGGCGCAGCTCGCGGGCGTCAGCGTGGACTACTACGTCCGGCTGGAGCAGGGCCGGGGCGGCAGCGCCTCCGACGCGGTGCTGGACGCGGTGGCCCGGGTGCTGCGGCTGGACGAGGTGGAGGCGGCGCACCTGCGCTCGCTGGTCCGCCCGCCCAAGGCCGCGGCCGGGTCGGCCCGGGGACGGGCGGGGCAGCGGGTCACCCCGGGGACGAGGCTGCTGCTGGACCTGATGACCGGGGTGCCGGCCTTCGTGCTGGGCCGCCGGATGGACGTCCTGGCCTGGAACGCGCTGGGCGACGCGGTGAACGGCTTCTCCGCCCGGGCCGGCTCCGGCTCGGGCCGGCCGCCCAACCAGGCCCGGCACGGTTTCCTCGACCCGGCGGCCCGGGACTACTACCGGCAGTGGGAGGCGGTCGCCGCGGAGACCGTCTCCTACCTGCGGCGGGACGCCGGACTGCACCCGGAGGACCCGGAGCTGAGCGCGCTGGTGGGCGAACTGTCGGTGCGCAGCGAGGAGTTCCGCAGGCTCTGGGCGGACCATGTGGTCCGGGAGAAGACGAACGGCGTCAAGCTGGTCCGGCACCCGCTGGTCGGCGACCTGGAGTTCGGCTACGAGACCCTGGGCATCAACGGCTCCCCGGACCAGCAGCTGGTCGTCTACACCGCCCCGGTGGACTCGCCGACCGCCCAGAAGCTGGCCCTGCTGGCGAGTTGGACGGCCCCGGGGGCGGCTCCCCGGGCGTCGGGCGCCGTCCCCGGGGCGGCGGACGGGTCCTGAGCGCGGCGTCCGGCCGGGGTCCCGGGCAGGGCGTCCCCGGCCCGGGCGTCCTGGGCGGGCGGGACGGCCCCGGGCGGCATAGCCTGCACTCATGAGTGCCTGCGAAGACCTCGCTCTGGCCCCTCAGGACATCGAGCCCCGACCGCCCGCCGACGGCTGCGCCGACTGCCTGGCGCAGGGCCGCCGGGACTGGGTGCACCTGCGGATCTGCCTGGACTGCGGCCACATCGGCTGCTGTGACTTCTCGCCGCAGCGGCACGCCACCGCCCACTTCCACAACACCTCCCACCCGGTGATCCGCTCCTACGAGCAGGGCGAGGACTGGCGCTGGTGCTTCGTCCACGAGGTCATGGGCTGAGCGCCCGCGGGCCGGGCCGGGAGCCGTCCGCTCCCGGTGGCGCGGACGCACAACCCGGATAAAATCCGGACATGACGCCCGTGCGGCCCCTCCGGCCGGCATCCGTCCGGCCGGCCGCCGCCGAAGGGAGGCCGACGATGACCAAGCGAACACCGGGAAGCACCGCCCAGCTCCGCCAGGGCACCCAGGAACTGCTGGCACGCCGCGGCATGGCGAGCCCGCCCAGCCGGTTCGCGCCGACGCCCGGCGGTGCCACGGCGTCCCCGTCCGCCGGACACGGCACCGGTGAGGCGTTCCGCCACGGCGGGCGCGACACCCCGACGGCGGGGATGCGCGCCGCCCCGGCGATGCACGCCGAGCTCAAGGGGCACCGGCACCGCGGCGCGGAGAAGCACTCGGCCCACTGAGCGGTCGGCCGCCGGGCCGTTCCCGCCGGGGGCGGGCGCCGCACCGGGCGCCCGCCCCGACCCGTGCGGCCGCCGCCCGGCCCCGGGCCCCGCCCGGCCCCGGCCCCGCCGCGCCCGCCCCTGACGCCTGCTCAGGGGTGTTATCGGGGTCCTCTCCGGGGCGGTTCCGGGGCGTTCCCGGATGCCGTGGCCGGGCGCGCTCCCGAAGACTCTCTCCCGTCCGGGCCACTGCCCGCCGGACGGACCGCCGTTGGAGAGAGTCCGCATGAACAGCCGTACGCACAGCACCCGTTGGTCCTCGCTTGCCGCCGCCGGCGCGCTGCTCGTCGCCGTCACGGTCGGCGCCGCGGCCCCCGCCCTGGCCGCTGGCGCGCCGCCGGTCGGGACGACGGTCGGCGCGACTGCCGCCTCTGCCCCGGCCACGGCCCGGCCGGGTCCGCTGGACCGGGAGTCGCTGGCGAGGACCCTCGGCACGCTGCCCGCCGACATCACCGGCGGCCTGGTCCGGGTCGGCGGCCCGGACGCGCGGTGGCGCGGCACCTCGGGCGAGGACGTCCCGGCGAACGCCCGGTTCCGGATCGGCAGCATCTCCAAGGTGTTCACCGCGACCGTGGTGCTCCAGCTCGCCGCCGAGGGCAGGGTCGACCTGGACGGCACCGTCCAGCACTACCTGCCCGGGCTGCTGCCGGACGGGTACCCGGCGGTCACCGTACGCCAGTTGCTCGACCACACCAGCGGCCTGCCCGGGGGCGGCGGCCTGACCGCCGGGGACGGCAGCACGGCGTGGTTCGCCGCGCACAAGGCGGACTACCACAGCCCCGGGCAGGTCGTCGCCGACATGCTCACCCAGCCGATGAACTTCGCCCCCGGCACCGCGCAGCAGTACAACGGCAACAACTACTTCGTCGCCGGGATGGTGGTCGAGAAGGTCACCGGCGACACCTTCGCGGAGCAGGTGCGCAAGCGGGTCACCGGCCCGCTCGGCCTGCACGCCACCTACGTCCCGGCCGCCGACGACCTGACCGTGCGCGGCCCGCACGCGTCCGGCTACGTGGACGTCCCGGCCGCCGGGGGCGGGACGACCAGAGTGGACGTCACCGAGCAGAGCCCGTACCCGTGGGCCGAGGGCGGCATGGTCTCCTCCGCCGCCGACCTGGAGCGCTTCTTCGACGCCCTCTTCCGCGGCCGGCTGCTGCCGCCCGCCCAGCAGGCCGAGGTGTTCGCCGTCCCGGACCTGCCCAACGACCACAACAAGAACTGCGAGATCGGCCCGACCGCCGGCCACGCCTGCTTCAGCGCGGGCGGAATGCTGCGCACCGTCCTGCCGGACGGCACCGAGGTCTGGGGCAAGACCGGCTCCCGGCCCGGGTACAGCAGCGGCGTCTTCGCCACCCGCGACCTGTCCCGTACGGTCGTCATCGGGCTCAACCCGACCGGGGTCTCCGGCGAGGAGTTCCCCACCCTGTGGAAGCTGGTGACCACCGGCTTCGGCTCCGGCCAGGTGTACGGGAAGCACTGAGCCGCCCGGCGGGCGACGGACCGGCCGACTGTCGGACCCCTGCGCTAGGTTCGTCCCGTTCGACGGAGCGGGCAGGACGACGGGGGAGCACCATGGCCGACGTGATCACCGAGGAGCCGGTCGAGCTCCTGCTGGAGCGGCACCGCACCGAACTCACCGGCTACTGCTACCGGATGCTCGGCTCGGTCTTCGAGGCCGAGGACGCGGTGCAGGAGACGATGGTCCGGGCCTGGCGCGGGCACCGGGGCTTCGAGGGCCGGGCCGCGCTGCGCTCCTGGCTGTACCGCATCGCCACCAACGTCTGCCTGGACGCGCTGAACGGCCGCAACGCCCGGGCCCGTCCGATGGACCTGGCCGGCCCGGTCACGGTGGCCACCGCGAGCGACACCCGGCTGCCCGAGGTGGCCTGGATCGGCCCCGCCCCGGACGGCCGGGTGCTGGCCGAGACGGGGGACCCGGCCGAGGTCGCCGCCCAGCGGGAGTCGGTGAAGCTGGCCTTCGTGGCCGTGCTGCAGCGGCTCGCGCCCCGGCAGCGGGCGGTGCTGATCCTGCGTGAGGTGCTCGGCTGGAAGGCCGCCGAGGCGGCCGAACTGCTCGGCGTCACGGTGGCCTCGGTCAACAGCGCGCTGCAGCGCGCCCGCGCGGTCCTCGCCGCCGACGCCCCGGCGGCCCGGCCCGCCCCCGCCCTGGACGAGGACCACCGGGCACTGCTGGACCGCTACGTCCGCGCCTTCGAGGCGTACGACATGGACGGCCTCGCCGCGCTGCTGCACGAGGACGTCACGCTCAACATGCCGCCGTTCGCGATGTGGCTCCAGGGGCAGGACGAGATCCGGGCCTGGATGCTGGGCCCCGGGCACGGCTGCCGCGGCTCCCGGCTGCTCCCGGTGACGGCCAACGGCGGGCCGGCCTTCGCCCAGTACCGGCCGAGCCCGGCGGGCGGGCACGAGCCGTGGGCGCTGATCGTGCCGGAGGTGTCAGGGGGCCGGTTCACCGGCTTCACCAACTTCCTCGACACCGACGTGCTCTTCCCGCTGTTCGGGCTGCCGCCCGGGCTCGACGCCGAGACCGGCTTCGAGGCCGAGACCGAGACCGATTTCGGGGCCGAGACCGGTGCCGGGGCCGAGCCCGGTCCCGGTGTCGGGGCCGCCGTCGAGTAGCCGGAGCAGGTCCGGCGGGGCGGCCGCGTCCGGGAGCAGCGCGGCGAGCCCGCTGAAGGCGAGCAGTTCGCGCAGCGGGCCGCCCGCGTTCAGCAGCAGCACGCCCACCCCGTGCCGGGCGGCGGCGAGCCGCAGCCGGGCGAGCGCGTCGACGACGGCCAGGTCGGGGGCGGTCAGCGCGCCCAGGTCACAGGTCAGCGCGGTCGGTGCGGGGGTGTCCGGAGCGGCCCCGGGGGTGGTCGTCATACGGGTTGGACCGCCGCGACGGCGCCGACTCATCGGTCCCGCCCGGATCGGCCTGCCTGAGTCGGTTCGGCCGAACCGCGCCGCCCGACCCGCTCCGGCCCGTACCGGACGTGTCCGGAATCCGGTGGCAGAGTGGGGTCGTCGTATCCACCACGCCCCATGGAGGACCG
>NZ_JBHTRF010000123.1:0-16542 GCF_042796115.1 Kitasatospora sp. NPDC056446
CCTGTGGGGTGGGGTCTTCCCTGGGGGGGGGGGGTTTTCTTTTTTCGTGGGGTGGGGTGGTGGTTGGCGGGGTTTGGGGGGGGGGGGGGGGGCGCGGGGGGGCCCCCCCCCACCACTGTTTTCACGGCTCTTCTCAGCGCAGGCGCCAGGCGTGGTCGACCGGCCCGATCCCGGCACCCAGGGCGAAGCCCGCGGCGATCGCACCGGTGACGTACTCCTTGGCCGAGGCCACCGCCTCCGGCATCGACTCGCCCTTGGCCAGGCCGGCCGCGATCGAGCTGGCCAGGGTGCAGCCGGTGCCGTGGGTGTGCCGGTTGTCGTAGCGCGGGGCCCGGAACCAGTACTCCTCCCCCGGGCCGCCGTACAGCAGGTCGGCGGCCTCGCCCGGCAGGTGGCCGCCCTTGACCAGCACCCAGCGGGGGCCGAGGTCGAGCAGCGCCCTGGCGGCGTCGGCCATCTGCGCCTCCTCCTCGACGGCGCGGCCGGTGAGCTGCGTCACCTCGTGGAGGTTGGGGGTGGCCAGGGTGGCGACCGGCATCAGCTTCTCGCGGACGGTGGCGACGGCTTCGGCGGCCAGCAGCGCGTCCCCGTGCTTGGAGACGCCGACCGGGTCGACCACGACCGGGGCGTCCAGGCCGGCCAGCAGCGCTGCGACGGTCTCGACCAGCTCGACCGAGGCCAGCATGCCGGTCTTCACGGCCTGCACCCCGATGTCGTCCACCACACTGCGGAACTGCGCCCGGACGGCTTCGGCGGGCAGTTCCCAGTAGCCCTGGACGCCGAGCGAGTTCTGCGCGGTGACGGCGGTGATCACGCTCATGCCGTGGACGCCGAGGGCGAGCATCGCCTTGAGGTCGGCCTGGATGCCGGCGCCGCCGCCGGAGTCGGAGCCGGCGACGGTGAGCACGCGGGGAGGTGCGGTGGAGGACATGCCTCCAAACCTACCGGCGCGGTTTCACAGCACGGCTTCGGACTCCGCCCAGCGGTCCTCCGGCACCGTCTTCAGCCGGGTCACCGCCTCGCCGATCGGCACCAGCTCGATCCCGGTCCGGCGCAGCGCGGTGAAGTGCCCGAACGCGCCCCGGTGGACGGCCTCCACCGCGTGCCAGCCGAAGCGGGTGGCGAGCACCCGGTCCCGGGCGGTCGGGGTGCCGCCGCGCTGGGTGTGGCCGAGGATGACCGGGCGGGCCTCCTTGCCGAGCAGGTTCTCCAGCTCGTTGGCGAGCCGGTTGCCGACCCCGCCGAAGGTCCGGCGCCCGTACTGGTCGACCTCGCCGTGGTCGAAGCGCATGGTGCCGGGCATCGGGGTGGCTCCCTCGGCGACGGCGATGATGGCGAACTTCTTGCCGCGCGCGAAGCGGTCCTCGACCATCCGGGCCACCGCCTCGATGTCGAAGGGCTTCTCCGGGATCAGGATGCCGTGCGCGCCGCCGGCCATGCCCGCGGTGAGGGTGATCCAGCCGGTGTGACGGCCCATCAACTCGACGACCATGACGCGCTGGTGGGATTCCGCGGTGGTCTTCAGCCGGTCGATCGCCTCGGTCGCGACGTGCACCGCGGTGTCGAAGCCGAAGGTGACGTCGGTGGCGTCGATGTCGTTGTCGATGGTCTTCGGCACCCCGACCACCGGGAGTCCGGCGTCGCTGAACAGCTTGGCCGCGGTCAGCGTCCCCTCGCCGCCGATCGCGATCAGCGCGTCGATGCCGATGTCCCGGGCCAGGACCTTCGCGTTCTCCACCGCCCATTCGATCCGGTCGCGCCGCACCCGGGCCGAGCCCAGGATGGTGCCGCCGAGGGTGAGCAGGCCGGTGACGTCGTCGTGCGAGACCGTCCGGGTGCGGCCCTCGATCAGGCCGAGGAAGCCGTCCTCGATGCCGACGATCTCGTCGCCGTGGACGTCCGTGCCCCGGTGCACCACCGAGCGGATCACCGCGTTGAGGCCGGGGCAGTCGCCGCCGCTGGTCAGTACACCGATGCGCATGTCAGGGGTGCTCCCGCTCGCAGGGGTTCGGACCGCCCGTGCCGGACCGGCGGGCGGGCTCGGATCCGGCAAGCCTACGCACAACGCGCCCGCGAAAGGCCGTCCGCCGCACCTGCGGGGCGCCGCCCGTCGGCACCGGGCCCGGGGCGCCCGGCAGCGGGCGGCGGGCGGACGGCGGACGGACGGCCGGCGGTCACTCGGCGAAGTGGTCCCAGCCGCCGACCCGGTCCCAGGGGGCGCCGTCCACCGTCACCCGGCCGCTGCGGCTGCCCGTCGGGCGGCCGGTCACCTCGCCCACCACCCGCCAGCGGGCCGGGAGTTGGATCCCGCGCGGGAAGGTCGCCACGATCGCGTGGTCCTCGCCGCCGGAGAGCACCCAGACCAGCGGGTCGACGCCGACCGCCTGGCCGATGTCCGCCATCTGCGCCGGGACGTCGAAGTCGGCGGCCTTCAGATCGATGTCCACCTCGCTGGCCCGGGCCACGTGGCCGAGGTCGGCGACCAGCCCGTCGCTCACGTCGATCATCGAGGTCGCGCCCAACTCGGCCCCCGCCGGGCCCGCGTGGTACGGCGGCTCGGGCCGGCGGTGCGCCTCGACGAAGGCGCGCGGGGAGCGGAAGCCGCGCTGCAGGACGGTCAGCCCGGCGGCCGACCAGCCGAGCCAGCCGGTCACCGCGACCACGTCGCCGACCTGCGCACCGGAGCGTGTCACCGGCGCGCGCCCCTGGAGGTCGCCGAGCGCCGTGATGGCCAGCGTGACGGTGTCACCGCGCACCACGTCTCCGCCGACCACCGTCGCGCCCGCCACCTGGCACTCGTCGCGCAGCCCGTCCATCAGCTCGGTGGCCCAGGTGGTCGGCAGGTCGGCGGGGGCGACCAGGCCGAGCAGTATCGCGGTCGGCACCGCGCCCATCGCGGCCACGTCGGCGAGGTTCTGGGCGGCGGCCTTGCGGCCGACGTCGTAGGCGGTGGACCAGTCCCGGCGGAAGTGCCGGTGCTCGATCAGGACGTCCGTGGTCGCCACCACCCGGCCGTCCGGCGCCCGCACCACCGCGGCGTCGTCACCCGGGCCGAGGTCGACCGCATCGGTGAGCGGTACCCGGGCGGTCAGCTCCCTGATGAGTCCGAACTCGCCGAGCTCGCCCACGGTCCCCTGCATCTGCCGTCCTCTCGCCTTTCATTCCGGATGGCGCTGCCATCCGTTCCGGTCCCCGTCGCGCTCCCCCGCGCGCAGCGTACGCCCTTCGGGGGTGCCGAAGTCTCCCCTGCCCGGCCCGCAGCGCGGTAGCGTGGTGATCGGACTGCCGTTGAGCCCGTTCCACCCCGACATCCCACCGGGCGACCACGGCGGCGATTCCCGCAACCGGCCGCCGGGAGGCCCCCGTGGTACAGGCATACATCCTGATCCAGACCGAGGTGGGGAAGGCCACCGCCGTGGCCCGACTGATCTCCGAGATCCCCGGCGTGCTCACCGCCGAGGACGTCACCGGCCCCTACGACGTGATCGTCAAGGCCGAGGCCGGGACGGTCGACGAACTGGGCCGGCTGGTGGTGGCCCAGGTCCAGAAGGTCGACGGCATCACCCGCACCCTCACCTGTCCCGTGGTCCACCTGTAAGCCCCGGCTACCATCGGCGGGTGGCCAGAGAATCCCGCGTCCCCAAGGCGTTGACCGCCCTGCCGGCACCGATCCGCTGGCTGGCCGTGCCCGTGGCGCTGACCTGCACGGTCGTCGTGCTGGTCGGCTCCTGGGGCCCCGGCGACCGGAAGATCGTGGTCCCCGAGCCGAGCGGCAAGGCGGCCGACTACTGCCGGGCGCTGGCCGCCGCGCTGCCCCGGGAACTGCTCGGGCACGCCCGCAAGGACCCGGAGCCCGCCTCCCCGTACGTGGCCGTCTGGGACAGCTCGCCCCGCACGGTGCTGCGCTGCGGCATCGACCGGCCGGAGGAGCTGGACGGGCCGCACGCCAAGGACCTGTCGCCGACCGTCGACGACGTCACCTGGTGGTCGCAGCGGCTCGACGGCGGCGGCTACCGCTTCGTGGCGACCATGCGCGCCGCCTACGTCGAGGTGTACGTCCCGGCCGGGGCCGCGCAGAACCCCTTCGACCCGGCCGCCGCGCTCACCCCGCAGGTCAAGGCCAGCATCCCCGGCTGATCCGGCGGCCCGACGGCCCGACGGACGACGGCCCGACCGGGAGGGACGCCACGGGCCCGGCGCACGGAGGGTGGGCCGGGAGCTCCCGGCCCACCCTTCCGCCGTACGGTCCGCTAGCGCAGTCCGGTCGAGCGCCGCAGCGCCGTCCGCAGCAGCCGGTCGATCAGCTCCGGGTACGGGACCCCGCTGGCCTCCCACATCTTCGGGAAGGCCGAGATCGGGGTGAAGCCGGGCATGGTGTTGACCTCGTTGACCATCCAGGTGCCGTCCTCCAGCAGGAAGAAGTCCACCCGGGCCAGGCCCTCGCAGCCGAGCGCCTCGAAGGCCGCCACGGCCTTGCGCCGGATCTCGGCGGTCTCCTCGGCGGTGAGCTTCGCCGGGATCTGCACGTCCGAGGAGTCGATGTACTTGGCCTCGAAGTCGTAGAAGTCGAAGCCTTCGCCGACCAGGATCTCGCCGGCCACGCTGGCCCGCGGGCCGTCCTCGAACTCCAGCACGCCGCACTCGATCTCGCGGCCGGACACGCCCGCCTCGATGATCAGCTTGGGGTCGTGCCGACGGGCCTCCTCGATCGCCGCGTCGAGCTCGGCCAGGTCCTTGACCTTGGTGATGCCGATGCTGGAACCGGCCCGGCAGGGCTTCACGAACAGCGGCAGGCCCAGCTCCGCGGCGCGCTCGCGCACCGCCGCGCGGCCCGCCTCGGTCTCCCATTCGCGCGGCCGCACGACCGTGTAGGAGCCGACGTCCAGGCCGTGCGAGGCCAGGAGCCGCTTGGTGAACTCCTTGTCCATGCCGGCCGCGCTGGCCAGCACGCCGTTGCCGACGTACGGGACGCCGGAGAGCTCCAGCAGGCCCTGGAGGGTGCCGTCCTCACCCCAGGGGCCGTGCAGCAGCGGGAACACCACGTCGACCTCGCCGAGGTCCTTGGGGGCGCTTCCCGGTTCGCTCAGGAGCACCTCCCGGCTGCCCGGGGCGACCGGCAGCGCGACCTGCGCGTCGAGGGACTCGGCGACGTGCGCCACGTCGGGCAGCCTGCCGTCGGTGATGGCCATCCGGGCCGGCTCGTCGCTGGTCAGCGCCCAGCGGCCCTCGTGCGTGATGCCGATCGGCAGCACGTCGTACTGGTCGCGGTCGATCGCCCTGAGCACGCTGCCCGCGGTGGAGACCGAGATCGCGTGCTCGGAGCTGCGCCCGCCGAAGACCAGTGCGACGCGCGGCTTCGGGGCGGACGGGTTCGGGGAGGACTGTTCGATGCTCATATCGGGTTTGAGACTACCGTGCGACGTGTTTCCGGGGCGTCAACCGCCCCGGCGACCACGCCTCCCGGAGTGTCAGCGCCGCCGCTCCGGCTTCGCCGAGCGCGACATCAGCGTCTGCAGCGCCTCCTGGGTCGGCCGTCCGTTGTGCACGACGTCCACCACCGCCTCGACGATCGGCATGTCGACGCCGTTGCGCCGGGCGAGGTCCAGCACCGACTCGCAGGACTTGACGCCCTCCGCGGTCTGCCGGGTGGCCGCGATGGTCTCGGCGAGCGACATCCCCCGGCCCAGGTTCATGCCGAAGGTGTTGTTGCGGGACAGCGGCGAGGAGCAGGTGGCGACCAGGTCGCCCATCCCGGCGAGCCCGGCGAAGGTGTGCGGGTCGGCGCCCAGCACCTCGCCGAGCCGGGTGGTCTCGGCCAGCCCGCGGGTGATCAGCGTCGCCTTGGTGTTGTCGCCGAGCCCCATGCCGGCCGCCATGCCGACCGCCAGGCCGATCACGTTCTTGACCGCGCCGCCGAGTTCGCAGCCCACCACGTCGGTGTTGGTGTACGGCCGGAAGTACGGCGTGTGGCAGGCCGCCTGGAGCCGCTTGGCGACCGCCTCGTCGGTGCAGGCGACGACACTGGCGGCGGGCTGCCGGTTGGCGATCTCCTTGGCCAGGTTGGGCCCGCTGACCACCGCGACGCGGTCCGGGCCGACCTTGGTGACCTCGTCGATCACCTCGCTCATCCGCTTGGCGCTGCCGAGCTCGATGCCCTTCATCAGGCTCACCAGCACGGTCTGCGGCTCGATCAGCGGCGTCCAGGCGGCCAGGTTGTCGCGGAGCGTCTGCGAGGGCACCACCAGGACCGCGAAGTCGGCGCCGGCCAGCGCCTCGGCGGCGTCGGTGGTGGCCCGCACGGTGTCGGGCAGCCGCACGCCCGGCAGGTAGTCCGGGTTCTCGTGCGTGGAGTTGACGGCGTCCACCAGCTCCTGGCGGCGGGCCCACAGCACGACCTCGCAGCCGGCGTCGGCGAGCACCATCGCGAACGCGGTGCCCCAGGAACCGGTCCCCATCACTGCGCAGCGGGTCACTTGCCGGCCTCCTCGGTGCCCTTGCCCGGCTCGCCCTTGGCGCGCCGGCGCTCGGCCAGTGCGGTGGCGGCCCGCTCCCGGGCCGCCTTGCGCATGTCGTAGCGCTCGGCCGGCGGCCGCTCGCCCCGGACCTCGGCCAGTACGGCGGTGATCGCCGTCATGATGTCCTCGGTCGCGTCGGAGAGCACCTGGGCGGTGAGCTCCTGGCCCTGGTACTTGCTCAGGTCCACCGGCGGCCCGGCCGCGACGGTGACCTTGTGGCGCGGGAAGAGGTTGAACCTGCCCTTGCCGAGGCCGGAACGGCCGTACGGGGGGATGATCTCGTGCGCGCCCCAGTGCGCGACCGGGATGACCGGCGCCCCGGTCATCAGCGCGACCCGGGCCACGCCGCTCTTGCCGGTCATCGGCCACAGGTCCGGGTCCCGGGTGAGCGTTCCCTCCGGGTAGAACTGCACGCACTGGCCGCCGTTGACGGCGTCGATGGCGGCCCGGAACGCCTGCGCGGCGTCGGTCGACTCACGGAACACCGGAATCTGGCCGGTCTTGCGGAGCATGAATCCGATGAAGGGAATCGAGAACAGCGAGGACTTGCCGAGAATGCGCGGCGGACGTCCGCTGTTGTACTGCCAGTGCGCGTAGATCACCGGGTCGATGATCGAATTGTGGTTCACCGCGGCAATGAAGCCGCCTTCCTTCGGAATGTGCTCCCAGCCGCGCCAGTCGGGCTTCACCAGGGCGGTCGTCACCGGTTTCACCAGCACGGCCGCGAAGCGGTACCAGATGCCGTAGTCGGCGTTGCCGAACTTGGCGTACGAGCGGCGGGCCACCCCAGCTCCTTCTCATCCGATGCGGCACCTGGAGTGCCGCGGTCATAACCTCCCGGGGCCGCGCACCGATGCGAGCGGTGCCCGGGCCACGGGCGCGGAACAGTGTCGCCCGCCCGCTCACCGACTGTCGAGCGACCGCGCCAACCCGCCGGGCGGGCGTGATCAAACGCACGTCCGCACAGCTCGGACGGCCTGGCGAGGGCTCCGGGGCCGACGACACAATGACGCCGATGACCCAGGACACCGTACGCCCCAGCGGGCCCGTCGCGCCCGCCGCACCCACCGCCGGCTGGTCGCTGGTGCTCCCGCTCAAGCCGCTCGCCCTGGCGAAGAGCAGACTCGCCCCGTACGCCGGGCCGCACCGGGCCGACCTGGCACTCTCCTTCGCGCTGGACACCGTCGGCGCCGCGCTCGCCACCCCGGGCGTCGCCCGCGTCCTGGTGGTCACCCGGGACGCCGAGGCCGGCGCCAGGCTGGCCGCGCTCGGCGCGCTGGTGGTCGCCGACGAGCCCGGCGGCGGCCTCAACCGGGCGCTGGCGCACGGCGCGGCGACCGCCCGGGCACTCGCCCCGCTGGCCCCGCTGGCCGCGCTCTCGGCGGACCTGCCGGCCCTGCGCCCGGCCGAACTGGCCCGGGTGCTGGGCGCGGTGCCGGCCGGGAGCCGGGCCTTCCTGCCCGACTCCCCCGGCCTGGGCACCACCCTGCTCGCCTGCACCCCCGGACGCCCGCTCTCCCCCGCGTTCGGGGACGGCTCCCGGGCCCGGCACGCGGCCGGCGGCGCGCTCGAACTCGTCCTCGCGGACGTGGAGTCGGTGCGGCGGGACGTCGACACCGGCAGCGATCTCGGCGAGGCCGCGGCGCTCGGCCTCGGCCCGCACACCGGCGCGCTGTTCGCCCGGCTGAGCCTGTCCTGACCGCGGCCCGCCTCCGGTTCCCGCCCCGGGTGGCGGCCCCGGCAGCCGCCCGGGTGGCGGCCCCGGGGGTCCGGCGGCCCGCTCGCTATGCTGCTGGCATGCAGGCCACCTCGTTCACCTTCGACCCCGCCACCCGGGCCGGCTCCGTGCTGCTCGACGACGGGACCCCGGTGCCGTTCGACGCGGCGGCCTTCGACGCCGGCGGCCTGCGGCTGCTGCGGCCCGGCCAGCGGGTGCGGATCCGTACCGAGGGCACCGGCGGGGACCGCCGGGTCGTCTTCGTGACCCTGCAGACCTTCCCCGACCCCGCCGAGGGCTGACGGCCCCGCCGGGGCCCCTCGGCCCGGGCCCCTCCCCGCTCCTCCCGTCCCGGCCCCGCCGCACGCCGTCGAATCCTGACTAAGCGCCCGGAAATCGAAAGAGCCGCGGCGCCCGGTCTCCGTGATGCACGGGAGGGGTGTGCCGCGGCTCTCCGCCGAAGGCCGTCCGAGGACGGTCGCGCGGGACCTTACTTGGCAGAGGTCTTGCGCGCGGTGGTCTTGCGGGTGGCGGTCTTCTTCGCCGGGGCCGTCTTCTTGGCCGTGGCGGTCGCCTTCTTGGTCGCGGTCGCCGTGGTCTTCTTGGCGGCGGCGGTGGTGGTCGCCTTCTTGGCGGCGGCGGCCGTCTTCTTGGTCGCGGTCGCCGTGGTCTTCTTGGCGGCGGCCGTGGTCTTCGCGGCCGTGGTCTTCGCCGCGGTCGTCTTCGCGACGGTGGTCTTCGCGGCGGCCTTCTTGGCGGTGGCCGCCTTCTTCGCCGTGGTGGCCGTGGTCTTCTTGGCGGCGGCCGTGGTGGTCGCCTTCTTGGCGGCGGCCTTCTTGGCGGCCGGAGCCGCGGCGGCGGCGGCGGTGGCACGCTTGGTGGCGGCACGCTTGGCGGCCGGGGTGGCGGCCACGCCGGTCTTGCCCGGGGTGAGCGAGCCCTTGGGGGCCTTCTTCACCGAGGGGCCTTCCTTCGGCAGCTTCTTGCTGCCGCTGACCAGGTCCTTGAAGCCCTGGCCCGGGCGGAAGCGCGGCACCGAGGTCTTCTTGACCTTGACCCGCTCGCCGGTCTGCGGGTTGCGGGCGAAGCGCGCGGAGCGCTCCACCTTCTCGAAGGTGCCGAACCCGGTGACCGAGACCCGGTCGCCGGCCACGACGGCACGGACCATGGTGTCGAGCACTGCGTCGACGGCCTCTGCGGCAGCCTTGCGACCGCCCAGCTGCTCGGCCACCGCTTCGACAAGCTGAGCCTTGTTCACGTCTTCCCCTTCGGAAACGGGCGCCGGATGATTCCATCCGTTCTTTTCGCACGTTAGGTATGTATCTGCGGACTTTCAATTACCAAACGCGCGAATCACCCTAGTGTCGCAATGGATTTGCGCGTCGGCGACCTCAGCCGAGCGGCGGGCGCCCCTCGTCGAGGTCATGTACAAAGCGACTCAACCGCCTTGCCGCCTCCGGAAGATCGCGCTTGGCGGTCTCGGTGACGATGAGGAGTTGACGGGTGAGAGCGGTCTTTGCATCGGCAGACACGTTCAGCGCATGCACGCGGGCGTGAGCTTGCTTCAACCGCTCGGCCACAAGCGCGTAGAGCGCTGCGACTTCCTGGTCGTCCGGCCCCTCAGCTGGCGCGGAGGTGACGTCCGGCCGATCGTCAATTCGGCGTTCGGATGGCCGGCCCATGGAGTCCTCAGCCGCAGGTTCGCCGCCCGCGTACGGAGGTTCATGGTGCCGGTGCATGTACTGATTGTGCCATCTACCCGCAGTTGTACTTGCGCGGGCCCCTCTTCCGCAAAGCCAAATGGGCAATCCGGGGCGGGCCCCGGCGCTAACTCGTGCTCCGGAACGACGGATGGCCCGGCCCCCCCGAGGGGAGCGCGGGCCATCCGGTGGATCGTCAGAATGCTTGTTCTGAGGGGAACTCAGGCGACCGGCAGAGTACGGGGCTTGAACGCCGGACGGGTCGCCTCGAAGGCCGCGATGTCGGCCTCGTTCTGCAGGGTGATGCTGATGTCGTCCAGCCCGTTGAGCAGCCGCCACCGGACGTTGTCGTCCAGTTCGAAGGGCGCGGTGATGCCTTCGGCACGGACTTCGCGGGCCTCCAGGTCAACGGTGATCTCGGCCGAAGGGTCACTCTCGGTGAGCGCCCAGAGCCGTTCCACGGTCTCCTGCGGCAGCACGACGGTCAGCAGTCCGTTCTTCAGCGAGTTGCCGCGGAAGATGTCGGCGAAGCGCGAGGAGACGACCGCGTGGAAGCCGTAGTTCTGCAGCGCCCAGACGGCGTGCTCGCGGGAGGAGCCGGTGCCGAACTCGGGGCCGGCCACCAGGACCGTGGCGCCCTGGCGCTCGGGGCGGTTGAGGACGAACGACTCGTCCTTGCGCCAGGCCTCGAACAGCCCGCCCTCGAAGCCGGACCGGGTGACCTTCTTCAGCCAGTGGGCCGGGATGATCTGGTCGGTGTCCACGTTGCTGCGGCGCAGCGGGACGGCGCGGCCGGTGTGGGTGGTGAACTTGTCCATGGCTCAGGCCTCCACGGGGGTCAGGTCGGCGGTGGTCAGGTCGGCGGGGGCGGCGAGCCGGCCCAGGACGGCGGTCGCGGCGGCGACCTGCGGGGAGACCAGGTGGGTGCGGCCGCCCTTGCCCTGCCGGCCTTCGAAGTTGCGGTTCGAGGTGGAGGCGCAGCGCTCCCCGGGGGCGAGCTGGTCGGGGTTCATGCCCAGGCACATCGAGCAGCCGGCGTGGCGCCATTCGGCGCCGGCGGCGGTGAACACCTTGTCCAGGCCCTCCTCGACGGCCTGGAGGGCGACCCGGACGGAGCCGGGGACCACCAGCATGCGGACCCGGTCGGCGACCTTGCGGCCGTCCAGGACGGCGGCGGCGGCGCGCAGGTCCTCGATGCGGCCGTTGGTGCAGGAGCCGACGAAGACGGCGTCGACCTCGACCTCGCGCAGCGGGGTGCCGGCTTCGAGGCCCATGTAGGCGAGGGCGTTCTCGGCGGCGGTGCGCTCCTGCGGGTCGGCGAAGTCCGCCGGGTCGGGGACGGCGGAGCCGAGCGGGGCGCCCTGGCCGGGGTTGGTGCCCCAGGTGACGAACGGGGTCAGCTCGCTCGCGTCGATGACGACCTCGTGGTCGAAGGCCGCGTCCGCGTCGGTGGCCAGGGTCCGCCAGTAGGCGACGGCGGCGTCCCAGTCCTCGCCCTGCGGGGCGTGCGGGCGGCCCTTGAGGTAGGCGAAGGTGGTGTCGTCGGGGGCGATCATGCCGGCCCGGGCGCCCGCTTCGATCGACATGTTGCAGACGGTCATCCGGGCTTCCATGGACAGGCTGCGGATCGCCGATCCGCGGTACTCCAGGACGTAGCCCTGGCCGCCGCCGGTGCCGATCCTGGCGATCACGGCCAGGATCAGGTCCTTGGCGGTGACGCCCTCGGGCAGTTCGCCCTCGACGGTGACCGCCATGGTGCGGAACGGGGCCAGCGGCAGGGTCTGGGTGGCCAGCACGTGCTCGACCTGGCTGGTGCCGATGCCGAACGCCAGCGCGCCGAAGGCGCCGTGGGTGGAGGTGTGGGAGTCGCCGCAGACCACCGTCGTGCCGGGCTGGGTCAGACCGAGCTGCGGGCCCACGACGTGCACGACGCCCTGCTCGACGTCGCCGAGCGAGTGGATCCGGACGCCGAACTCGGCGGCGTTGCGGCGCAGGGTCTCCAACTGGACCCGGGACACCGGGTCCGCGATCGGCTTGTCGATGTCCAGGGTCGGCGTGTTGTGGTCCTCGGTGGCGATCGTCAGGTCCGTCCGCCGCACCGGCCGCCCCGCCAGGCGCAGCCCGTCGAACGCCTGCGGGCTGGTGACCTCGTGGAGCAGGTGCAGGTCGATGTAGAGGAGGTCCGGCTCACCCTCCGCACGCCGCACGACGTGGTCGTCCCAGACCTTCTCAGCGAGTGTCCGTCCCATCGGAATCCCTCCAGCCGGCCGCGTTGCCGGCCTTCTCGTGTCGTCGAGGTCGAATGCGTGCGCCACCCGTCGAGGGCGTGTTCGCGCGACCTGCACGCCGGATCGCTGTCCACGATGCGGACACTCGGAAGTGGCCACATCCTGGATGTCTCCCGGGCTGCTGCATCCAGAGTGGCGCTTTTCCCGGAAGATTGAACTTGCGTCTCGCGGACTGAGACTGCAGTCTTAGCGCATGGACAACACTAGCGGCGTCGGCGTTCTCGACAAGGCCGCTCTGGTGCTGAGCGCACTGGAGTCGGGCCCCGCCACGTTGGCGGGGCTGGTCGCCGCCACCGGTCTGGCGCGCCCCACGGCCCACCGACTCGCCGTCGCACTCGAACACCACCGCCTGGTCACCCGGGACATGCAGGGGCGTTTCATCCTCGGCCCCCGCCTGTCCGAACTCTCCGCCGCGGCGGGCGAGGACCGGCTGCTCGCCACCGCGGGCCCGGTCCTGACCCACCTGCGCGACGTCACCGGCGAGAGCGCACAGCTCTACCGCCGCCAGGGCGAGATGCGGATCTGCGTCGCCGCCGCCGAGCGGCTCTCCGGCCTGCGGGACACCGTCCCGGTCGGCAGCACCCTGCCGATGAAGGCCGGCTCGGCCGCCCAGGTCCTGCTGGCCTGGGAGGAGCCCGAGCGGCTCCACCGCGGCCTCCAGGGCGCCCGCTTCACCGCCACCGCGCTCAGCGGCGTCCGGCGGCGCGGCTGGGCCCAGTCGATCGGCGAGCGCGAGCCGGGCGTCGCGTCCGTCTCCGCGCCCGTGCGCGGCCCCTCCAACCGCGTGGTGGCCGCCGTCTCCGTCTCCGGCCCGATCGAGCGCCTGACCCGCCACCCGGGCCGGCTGCACGCCCAGGCCATCATCGAAGCCGCGAACCGGCTCACCGAGGCGCTGCGCCGCAGCTGACCCGGCGGCGGCCCCCACCCCCGCCCACCGTCTTCCCCATCGACCCCCACCGACCCCCCACCGACAGCCGAAAGGGCCCCGCTCCGAAATCGAGCGGGGCCCTTCGGCGATTTCCCGGTGAAAAGCAAAAAGACCCCGGTGACCGGGGTCTTCCACTACTGGCTGGGGTACCAGGACTCGAACCTAGACTAAATGAACCAGAATCACTCGTGCTGCCAATTACACCATACCCCAACACAAAGCAAGGGCCGATGGGGTGACCCACCGGCTTCCTGCTCTGAAGTACCCCCGACCGGATTCGAACCGGCGCTACTGCCGTGAGAGGGCAGCGTGCTAGGCCGCTACACAACGGGGGCTTCCTGGCGATCCCTTGCGGGATCCGTACCCCCGACCGGATTCGAACCGGCGCTACTGCCGTGAGAGGGCAGCGTGCTAGGCCGCTACACAACGGGGGCTTTCCAGGTGATCCCTTGCGGGATCCGTACCCCCGACCGGATTCGAACCGGCGCTACTGCCGTGAGAGGGCAGCGTGCTAGGCCGCTACACAACGGGGGCTTGATCTTCATTTGTTCTGCGGTACTGCTGTTACTGCGGTACTGCGCTGGGGTACCAGGACTCGAACCTAGACTAAATGAACCAGAATCACTCGTGCTGCCAATTACACCATACCCCACCAGAGTTGAACCCTCGTCGGGCTCTTCTCAAGCGTTGCGCCTCTCGCTCGGTCCCGGCCGGGGGGCTTTCGCTCCCTCGTCCGTTCCCTCCCGGGCGGCGCAGAAAGAACATTACCCGACGTCTGCCCTGGCTCCAAAATCGATAACCCCAGGCAGCGGCCAGGCGGCCGGCGGATGGCCTCCGGGTACGCCGCGGGCCCGGCTGCGTGCCGGGCCCGCGGTGTGCTCGGGAGCCGCTCAGGCGGCCGGCAGGGCGTCCAGGGCGGCGCGCAGGCGGCGCAGCGTCTCGGGGCGGCCCAGCAGTTCCATGGACTCGAACAGCGGCGGCGAGACCCGGCGGCCGGTGACGGCCACCCGCAGCGGCGTGAAGGCGAACTTGGGCTTGATGCCCAGCCCCTCCACCAGCGCCTCGCGCAGCGCGGCCTGGATCGGCTCCGGGGTGAAGTCCGCGAGCTCCTCCAGCGCCTTGACGCTGGCCTCCAGCACCGGGCGGGCGTCCGCGGTCAGCGCCTTGGCGGCGTCGTCCGGGTCGACGGCGAACTTCTCCGGCGCGACGAACAGGAAGCCGGCCATGTTCACGATCTCGCTCAGCACCACCATCCGCTCCTGGGTGAGCGGCGCGATCCTGGCGAGCACGTCCAGCTGCTCGGCGGTCGGCTCGGCCGGCAGCAGCTCGGCGGACTGCAGGAACGGCACCAGGCGCCGGGCGAAGTCCTCCGGGGCCAGCTTGCGGACGTGCTCGGCGTTGATCGCCTCGCACTTCTTCAGGTCGAAGCGGGCCGGGTTGGCGTTCACCTTGGCGATGTCGAACGCGGCGACCATCTCGTCGATGTCGAACAGGTCGCGGTCGTCGGCCAGCGACCAGCCCAGCAGGGACAGGTAGTTGAGCAGGCCCTCGGGGATGAAGCCGCGCTCCCGGTACAGGTTGAGCGAGGCCTGCGGGTCGCGCTTGGAGAGCTTCTTGTTGCCCTCGCCCATCACGTACGGCAGGTGGCCGAAGCGCGGGGTGGTGCCCTCGCCGACGCCGATCTCGGCGAGCGCGGCGTACAGCGCGACCTGCCGCGGGGTGGAGGACAGCAGGTCCTCGCCGCGCAGCACGTGGGTGATGCCCATCAGGGCGTCGTCCACCGGGTTGACCAGGGTGTACAGCGGGGCGCCGTTGGCCCGGACGATGCCGTAGTCCGGCACGTTCTCCGGCTCGAAGGTAAGCGTGCCGCGCACCAGGTCGTCGAAGGAGATCGTCTTGTCGGGCATCCGGAAGCGCAGGATCGGCTCGCGCTTCTCCAGCTTGTAGACGGCCACCTGCTCGTCCGTCAGCTCGCGGCAGTGGCCGTCGTAGCCGGAGGGCTTGCCGGCCGCGCGGGCGGCCTCGCGGCGGGCGTCCAGCTCCTCGGTGGAGCAGTAGCAGTGGTAGGCGTGGCCGGCCTCGTGCAGGCGGCGGGCGACGTCGGCGTAGATGTCCATCCGCTGCGACTGGCGGTACGGCTCGTGCGGGCCGCCGACCTCCGGGCCCTCGTCCCAGTCGAAGCCGAGCCAGCGCATGGCGTCGAGCAGCTGGTCGTACGACTCCTCGGAGTCGCGGGCGGAGTCGGTGTCCTCGATCCGGAAGACCAGCGTGCCGCCGTTGTGGCGGGCGTAGGCCCAGTTGAAGAGGGCGGTCCGGACCAGGCCCACGTGGGGGTTGCCGGTCGGGGACGGACAGAAGCGAACCCGGACGGCCGGGTCAGTGTTAGCCACGCTTGATCACCTTGTTGGTGAGAGTGCCGATGCCTTCGATGGAGACGGCGACCTCGTCGCCGACGTTGAGGGGGCCCACCCCTGCGGGCGTGCCGGTGAGGATGACGTCGCCGGGCAGCAGCGTCATGGCCTCGGAGATGTGGACGATCAGCTCGGCGACCGAGCGGATCATCAGGGAGGTGCGACCGGTCTGCCGGAGCTCGCCGTTGACCGTGCAGGTGACGGCGAGGTCGGCCGGGTCGAGGTCGGTCTCGATCCACGGGCCCAGCGGGCAGGCGGTGTCGAAGCCCTTGGCGCGGGCCCACTGGCCCTCGCGCTGCTGGATGTCCCGGGCGGTGACGTCGTTGGCGCAGGTGTAGCCGAGGACCACCTCGGGCACCCGCTCCAGCGGCACCTCGCGGCACATCCGGCCGATCACCACGGCGAGTTCGGCCTCGTGGTGGACGTCCGAGGAGAACGGCGGGTAGGCGATGCTCTCGGTCGGGCCGATCACCGAGGTGGAGGGCTTGAAGAAGGTCAGCGGGACGTCCGGGACCTGGTTGCCCAGCTCCTCGGCGTGCGCCGCGTAGTTGCGGCCGACCGCCACGATCTTGTTCGGGAGCATCGGGCTGAGCAGCCGGACGTCCTGGAAGCGGTAGCTCTCACCGGTGGGCTGGGGCTGGCCGAACGGGTGGCCGGCCAGCGCGTGGACGACCAGCGAGTCGGGCTGGGAGGGGTCGCCCTCCACCACGCCGAAGGAGACGCTGCCGGCGGCAGGGCTTCCTTCCCGGACGGAAAACCTGGCAATGCGCACGGCTGGGATACCCCTCGCTTCGTCGGCCGCCCGGGGCGCGCCCGGGCGCTGGTGGGCGCCCCGCCCACGGTGGGCGCGGCCCCGTCAATCGGGCTCCAGGCTATCGCGTGGGGCCCCCGCTGACCGCTTTGCCCCTGTTCAGTGCGGTTGGGGCGCGATCCGGCGGCCGGCCGGCGGCGCGGCCGCGGGCGGGGCCGGCCCGGGCGACGGC
>NZ_JBHTRF010000124.1:0-16189 GCF_042796115.1 Kitasatospora sp. NPDC056446
GCCCGACCGGGTGGGCCGGCCGCCCGGGTCCGCGCGCCCCTCACGTACGTCCGCAGGCCCTCCTCGGCGGGCCCGGCTCGGTCCGCCCTAGTCGTCCTCGGTGAGGGTGCCGTGCAGCGCGTCGGCCGCCTCGACCTCCTCGCGGGTGATGCCCAGCAGGTACAGCACGGTGTCCAGGAACGGCACGTTCACCGCGGTGTCGGCGGCCTCCCGCACCACCGGCTTGGCGTTGAACGCCACCCCGAGCCCGGCCGCGTTCAGCATGTCCAGGTCGTTGGCGCCGTCGCCGATCGCCACCGTCTGCTCCAGCGGCACCTTCGCCTGCTCGGCGAAGCGGGCCAGCCAGCGGGCCTTGCCGGCCCGGTCCACGATCTCGCCGACCACCCGGCCGGTGAACCTGCCGTCCACCACCTCCAGGGTGTTGGCCGCCGCGAAGTCCAGCCCCAGCTGCTCCACCAGGTGGTCGGTGACCTGGGTGAACCCGCCGGACACCACCGCGACCTGGTACCCGAGGCGCTGCAGGGTACGGATCAGGGTGCGGGCGCCCGGAGTGAAGCGCACCTCCGCCCGGACCTTCTCGGTCACCGAGGCGTCCAGCCCGGCCAGCAGCGCCACCCGGGCGTGCAGCGACTCGGCGAAGTCCAGCTCGCCGCGCATCGCCGCCGCCGTCACCTCGGCGACCTGCTCCTCGCAGCCCGCGTGGGCGGCGAACAGCTCGATCACCTCGTCCTGGATGAGCGTGGAGTCGACGTCCATGACCACCAGGCGCTTGGCCCGGCGCTCCAGCCCGGCGGCGACCACCGCGACGTCCACCCGCTGGGTGGCCGCCTCCTGGGCCAGCTCGGCGCGCAGTTCCTCGGTGGCCACACCGGAGACGGCCAGTTCGACCGCCGTCACCGGGTACTTGGCGAGTCGGAAGACACGGTCGATGTTGCCGCCCGACGCGGTGATCCGGGAGGTCAGCGCGGAGACGGCGGCGGCGGTCAGCGGGTGGCCGAGCACCGTGACGTGCGAACGGCCCTCGCGGCGCGGGCGGTTGTCGCCGATGCCGGAGAGGATCTCGGCCTGGAGCTTCTGCTCGTCGGCCCAGCGGTGGACGGTGGCCCGCAGCCCGCCCTCGGCGCCGGGTGCGGAGGGCGGGGTGACCAGGGCGCACAGGGTGATGCGGCCACGGGTCACGACCTGCTCGATGTCGATGACGACGACGCCGAATCCGGCCAGCGTCGCGAAGAGGCCGGCGGTGATGCCGGGGCGGTCCTTGCCGAACACCTTGACGAGCAGGGTGCGCTCGTCCGCGGTCCGGGGCTGGGCGGCGGGGAGGGGCTCAGCGGCCAGGGGCGATGCGTTCATGGTGCCTCCCACGCTACCCGTCGGCAGGCGGCCCGGGGGCACCCGTCCCACCTCGCGGGACACCGTGGCCGCGGGCTCCGGTAGCAGCCTGGTCACAGTCGTCCGGGCCGACTTTCACCGGCGGTCGGCGGGCTGGAATGATTCCCCCCGTCAGTCACAGGAACATCGCCCTCCCGGCCGGGGGCACAATTCGGGGGAACCGAGAGAGCGGGGCAGGCGGAGCAGTGCCGCAACTCGTCATCGAGATCAACGGACAGCAGCGGACTCTGGAGCCCGGGCGGTCCTACACCATCGGGCGCAACCCGCAGTCGGACTTCCCGTTCGACGACGCCAGGGTCTCCTGGCACCACGGGACCATCGGCTTCAACGGCAGCGGTTGGCAGCTGGACGACCACGGCAGCACCAACGGCACCTACGTGGCCGGTGCCCGGACCATGCAGGCCCAGCTGTTCCCCGGCGCCGTCGTCAACCTCGGCAACCCGGAGAACGGCCCCCGGCTCGGCTTCTCCGCGCCCGCGCACGCCGCCACCCCGGTGCACGAGGCCGTCACCACGCGCGGCCCGGCGCCGCAGCCCCAGCCGCCGGCCCCGCAGGACGCCTACCAGCAGCCGCCGCAGCAGCAGGCCTGGGCCGGCCAGGCACCGCCCCAGCAGCCGTTCCCGCCGCAGCAGTACGCGCCGCCGCCGCAGCAGGGCGGCTTCCCGCAGCAGCAGGGCTTCCCGGCGGACCAGGGCTTCCCCCAGCAGGGATTCCCGCCGCCGCAGCACGGCGGTGACGGTCCGCAGCCGACCATCATCCGCAACCTGACGGCGGCCATGCGCACCGCCCGGATCGGCCGCGCGCTCGACAACGACATCGTGGTGTCCGACCTCCAGGTCTCCCGCCACCACGCCGAGCTGCGCCAACTGCCGGACGGCCGCTACGAGATCGTCGACCTCGGCAGCCACAACGGCATCTTCCTCAACGGCCAGCGGGTGCAGCGCCAGCTGATGGGCCCGCAGGACCGGCTGACCGTCGGCCACTCCAGCTTCGTGCTGGTCGGCGACCAGCTGCAGGAGTTCGTCGACACCGGCGCGGTCTCCTTCTCCGCCCGCCACCTGACCGTCGAGGTCGACCACAAGGGCGGCAAGAAGGTCCTGCTCGACGACGTCAGCTTCGGCGTCCCGGAGAAGTCCCTGGTCGCGGTCATCGGCCCGTCCGGCTCCGGCAAGTCCACCCTGCTGCGCGCCCTCACCGGCTACCGCCCGGCCGACCGCGGCGAGGTGCTGTACGACGGCCGCAACCTCTACAAGCAGTTCGCCGAACTCCGCTCCCGCATCGGCCTGGTGCCGCAGTCGGAGATCCTGCACCGCGAGCTCACCGTGCGGAAGGGCCTCAAGTACGCGGCCCAGCTGCGCTTCCCCGGCGACACCGAGGCCCGCGAGCGCAATGCCCGGATCGACGAGGTGCTGTACGAGCTGCGCCTGGACAAGCGCGCCGACAACAAGATCACCGCGCTCTCCGGCGGCCAGCAGAAGCGCGTCTCGGTCGCCCTGGAACTGCTCACCAAGCCCTCGCTGATCTTCCTGGACGAGCCCACCTCGGGCCTCGACCCGGGCATGGACCGCGAGGTCATGCAGATGCTGCGCGGCCTCGCCGACGACGGCCGCACCATCCTGGTCGTCACCCACTCGGTCGCCGAACTCGCGCTCTGCGACCGGCTGCTGGTGATGGCGCCGGGCGGTTCGGTGGCCTACTTCGGCCCGCCGGACGAGGCGCTGCACTTCTTCGGGTACGAGACCTGGGCGGACGTCTTCCAGGCCTTCGAGAACTACCCGGACCACGACTGGGCCGGCCGCTACCGCGGCTCGGTGCACTACCAGCAGTACTCCGCCCCCACCGTGGAGGCGGGCGAGGTGCAGCACGCGCAGGTGGCCCAGGAGGCCGTCAGGCCGCCGAAGCCGCAGAGCTGGGGCTCGCAGCTGTGGACGCTGATGCGGCGCTACATGTCCGTGCTCGCCTCGGACCGCGGCTTCCTCGCGCTGTCGGTGCTGCTGCCCGCGGTCATCGGCGCGGTCAGCGTGCTGATCCCCAACGCGCCGGGGCTCGCGCCCAACCCGAACACGCAGCTCCACCTCAACAGCGGCGCCGCGACGATCATGCTGATCCTGGCGATCGGGGCCTGCTTCTCCGGGGCGGCCAACTCGGTCCGGGAGCTGATCAAGGAACGGGCGATCTACGAACGGGAACGGGCGACCGGCCTGTCCCGGTCGGCGTACATGATGTCCAAGATCATCGTGCTGGGCATCTTCAGCGTGATCCAGGGCGCCATCATCTCCGCCGTCGGCTTCCTGCCGCGCAAGCTCCCCGAGCACGGCCTGATCGTCAAGAACCTGCCGATCATCGAGATGACCATCGGCATGATCCTGCTCAGCTTCGCCGCCATGATGTTCGGCCTGATGATCTCCGCGCTGGTGAAGACCGCCGAGAAGACCATGCCGCTGCTGGTCATGTTCGCGATCATCCAGGTCGTCTTCACCGGCTGCCTCTTCCAGATCTTCAGCAAGCCCGGACTGGAGCAGGTCGCCTGGCTGATGCCGGCCCGCTGGGGCACCGGCATCGTCTCCACCACGCTCGACCTGTCCAAGCTCATGGGCCCCTGGAACAAGGACTTCCAGAACCCGCAGTACGACCCGCTGTGGGACCACACCGTCACCCAGTGGGCGATCGACGCGGGCGTGCTGATCGCCATCTCGGTCGTCATCGGCGTCCTCGTCACCCGGCTCCAGCGCCGGCACGAGCCCGAGGTCATGCAGAAGGGCTGACGGCCGACCGCCCCGAGGGCGGCTCTCCCCACCGGGGAGGGCCGCCCTCCGGCGTTTCCGGTCCCGTGCCGGCGTTTCCGGTCCCGTACCGCCGTGGTCCGGACCCGTGCCGCCGTGGCCCGGACCCACCGGCCGCGCAGGCCCCCCGGGACCGGCGGCCTAGGACTCCGGACCCGCGTCCGGCCCGGCCCGGGGCGGACGCGACCGCCCCGGCCACGGCGGTAGTTTGGCGGTATGCCCAGCACCACCGGAGACCACCGGGCCCACCCGGGCCCGCTGCCCGCCTGCGACCCCTGCCTGTCCGGGATCGAAACCGTCAGCCAGGCACTGCTCGGGATGAGCCGCCACTTGGAGGTCCGCGAGGTGCTGCGCCGCATCACCGCCTCCGCCCGCGACCTGCTCGGCGCCGAGTACGCCGCCCTGGGCGTGCCCGACGACCACGGCGGCTTCGCCCAGTTCGTGGTCGACGGCGTCACCGACGAGCAGTGGCGGGCGATCGGCCCGCTGCCCCGCCAGCACGGCGTGCTCGCCACGATGCTCCACGAGACCGGACCCACCCGCCTCGCCGACGTCCGCCGGGCGCCCTCCTTCGGCGGCTGGCCCGCCGCGCACCCCGAGATGGACGCCTTCCTCGGCATGCCGATCCTGGACACCGACGCGGCCGAGGACGAACCGCAGGTGATGGGCGTCGTCTTCCTCGCCAACAAGCACGGCGGCGGCCTCTTCACCGACCACGACGAGGAACTGCTGCGGATCCTCGCCGCCCACGCCGCCCTCGCCCTGTCCAACGCCCGGCTCTACGAGCGCAGCCGCGAACTCACCCTGGCCGGCGAACGCGCCCGGATCGCCCACGACCTGCACGACGCCGTCGCCCAGAAGCTGTTCTCGCTGCGCCTCACCGCCAAGGCCGCCGCCAAGCTCGTCGACCGCGACCCGGCCCGGGCCCGCGCCGAACTCGCCGAGGTCGCCCGGCTGGCCGCCGAGGCCGCCGACGAACTGCGCGCCGTCGTCGTCGAACTGCGGCCCGCCGCGCTGGAGGAGGACGGGCTCAGCGCGACCCTCGCCTCCCAGGTGCAGGTCCTCGACCGGGCGCACACCGCCGACGTCGCGTTCGCCGCCGACGGCGTCCGCGCGCTGCCGCCCGCCCAGGAGGCCGCGCTGCTGCGGGTCGCCCAGGAGGCGCTGCACAACGCGCTGCGCCACTCCGGCGCCCGCCGGGTCACCGTCACCCTGGCCGGGACGCCCGGCCGCGGCGCCGTGCTGCGGGTGCGCGACGACGGCCACGGCTTCGACCCCGAGTCCGTCCGCCGGGCCGGCCGCCACCTCGGCCTGGCCTCGATGCGCGACCGCGCGGCCGCCGTCGGCGGCACGCTCACCCTGGAGTCGGCCCCCGGCCGGGGGACGCTCGTCGAGATGGAGGTTCCCGGTGCCTGAGAGCACGCCGTCGATCCGCGTCCTGCTCGTCGACGACCACCAGGTGGTCCGGCGCGGGCTGCGCACCTTCCTGGAGGTCCAGGACGACATCGAGGTGGTCGGGGAGGCCGCCGACGGGGCGGAGGGCGTCGAGCGGGCCCGCGAACTCGACCCCGACGTCGTCCTGATGGACCTCAAGATGCCCGGCGTCGACGGGATCGAGGCGCTGCGCACCCTCAAGGGCGAGGGCAGCCGGGCCCGGATCCTGATCGTCACCAGCTTCACCGAGCACCGCACGATGGTCCCCGCGCTGCGGGCCGGCGCCGCCGGGTACGTCTACAAGGACGTGGACCCGGAGGCGCTGGCCGGGGCGATCCGCTCGGTGCACGCCGGGCACGTGCTGCTCCAGCCGGAGCTGGCCGAGGCCCTGCTGTCCGACGAGGGCCCGCGCGCGCCGCAGGGCCGCGGCGGCACCCTCACCGAGCGCGAGCGCGAGGTGCTCGGGCACATCGCCGACGGCCGCTCCAACCGGGAGATCGCCCGCAGCCTGCACCTGTCGGAGAAGACGGTGAAGACCCACGTCTCCAACATCCTGATGAAGCTGGACCTGGCCGACCGCACCCAGGCCGCGCTCTGGGCGGTGCGCAACGGCGAGGCCCGGGAGGGCGCGTCGGGCACCTGCTGACAGCCGGACAGCCGGACAGCCGGACAGCCGGACAGCGGGACAGCGGGACAGACGGACAAGCCGGGTCGGCCGGCCGACCCGCCGGCCGGCCGATCCGCCGGCCGGCGGCCCCGGCCGGGGGTCGGATTCCGGCCAGGTACCGCAGGCGTCCGCCCGAAGGCCGTCAGCGGGCCTCGCGCTCGTCCACCAGCGCGTTGTAGGCGGCCACCTGGGCACGCCGGGCGGTCTGCCGTAGCGGCGCCAGCACCGACTGCCGCGCGGCCATCTCGGACGCGCTGACGGCCGCGCCGTGGCCGCCGGAGGCGATCGCCAGCAGGGCGGACACCTGCCGGGCCGACTCCAGCACCCGGACGGCCCGCGGCGGGTAGCCCGGCGCCAGCAGCTCGGCGTGCCCGCGCCGGCGGTACGCCTCCAGGGCGCGCACGGCCTCCGGTCCGGCGCCGGCCACGTCGAGCCGGGTCAGCAGGACGGTCGCCTCGCGCAGCCCCTCCGCCAGCTCGCGCTCGGCCTCGTGCAGCGACGGCACGTCCGCCGCCGGCCCGTCGTTCACCTCGGAGCAGCGCCACAGCACGGTCGCCGACCGGTCCCCGGGCGGCCCGAACACCTCGACCTCCGGGACCAGCCCGAGCGGCACGCCCACCGCCAGGACGGCCTCGCCGGCGGTCATCGCGCGGTCGTTGAACGGCGCCGGGCCGGTCAGGCCCAGCGGGTGTCCGGCGGAGGGCAGCGCGAGGCGCAGGCCCGTGACTCCCATCACCCGCAGCCGGCCCAGCGCCCAGGTCAGCCCGTGCAGCTCGCCCGGAGCGTCCCCGGGCAGTCCGGCCACCCGGTGGCTCTCGTCGGCGCCCAGTACGGCCGCGGCGGCGTTGTCGGGCGGCACCAGGCCCGCCAGCAAGGCGTTGCCCCAGGCGGCCAGCCGCCCCGAACGGGGCTCTTCGTACGGATTGTCGGCAGGGTTCGCGAGCATCCGGCCAGCCTACGGAATCGGCGGTCATCCGCGTGGCGTAGGTTTGCCCATGCGTGTGCGGCGCACCCACCCCGTGCCCACCGGCTGCCGGAGTCGGCGTGCCGCCCGCACCGACGGCCGAGAATCTTGTTTTTTGGGGAAGGCATAGGCATGAGCGACGTGCTGGAGCTGGTGGACGTATCCGTGGTCCGGGAGGGGCGCGCGCTGGTCGACCAGGTCTCGTGGTCCATCTCCGAGGGTGAGCGCTGGGTCATCCTGGGCCCGAACGGCGCCGGCAAGACCACCCTGCTGCAGATCGCCTCCTCGTACCTGTTCCCGACCTCGGGCAAGGTCAGCGTGCTGGGCGAGAAGCTCGGCGAGATCGACGTCTTCGAGCTGCGCTCCCGGATCGGCCTGGCCGGCGCCGCCATGTTCGACAAGCTGCCGGCCGAGCAGACCGTGCTCCAGACGGTGCTCACCGCCGCCTACGGCATGACGGTCAGCTGGCAGGAGACCTACGAGCAGTCGGACGAGGGCCGCGCCCTCGCGCTGCTCGACCGCCTCGGCATGGCCGGCCTCACCGACCGCAAGTTCGGCACCCTCTCCGAGGGCGAGCGCAAGCGCACCCTGATCGCCCGCGCCCTGATGACCGACCCCGAGCTGCTGCTGCTCGACGAGCCCGCGGCCGGCCTGGACCTCGGCGGCCGCGAGGACCTGGTCCGCCGGCTCGGCGCGCTCGCCCAGGACGAGTTCGCCCCGGCCATGGCGATGGTCACCCACCACGTGGAGGAGATCGCCCCCGGCTTCACCCACGTCCTGATGATCCGGCAGGGCAAGGTGCTCACGGCCGGTCCGATCGACACCGAGCTGACCGCCCGCAACCTCTCCAAGTGCTTCGGCCTGCCGCTCACCCTGGAGCGCCACGGCGACCGCTGGTCGGCGCAGGGTCTGCCGCTGGGCTGAGGCCCCGTCCGCCCCCTCCACCGGAAGGCTGTCGGAACCGGTCGCACGTGCGACCGGTTTCCGCCCCTCGACCTGCGGGAACTGTCCGCTACGAAGGCCTTCGCTCCCTAGGATGGATGTGTGGACAGCTGGATCTGGTGGCTCCTGGCCGCCGCAGGGCTAGGCATACCGCTGGTTCTCACCGCGATGCCGGAGTTCGCCATGTTCGCGGTCGGGGCACTGGCCGCCGCGGTCGTCGCCGGGCTCGGCGGGGGAGTGGTCGTGGAGACCGCGACCTTCCTCGTGGTCTCGGTCGCGCTGGTGGTCTTCGTCCGGCCGATCGCCTACCGGCAGATGCAGAAGGGCCCGCAGGTCAAGATGGGCATCGAGGCGCTGCACGGCGCCACCGCGGTCGTCGCGGAAACCGTCGACGGGGAGGGCGGACGGATCAAGCTGAACGGCGAGATCTGGTCGGCCCGCGCGCTCCACCCGGACCAGGTGTACCAGCCCGGGCAGCAGGTCGACGTCGTCGAAATCCAGGGCGCGACCGCCCTGGTCGTCTAGGGGAGAGTCCGTGGAACCCGTCCTTATCGTCCTGGTCGTCCTGGTCGTGGTGGCCTTCATCGCGCTGATCAAGACGATCCAGGTGATCCCGCAGGCGAGCGCGGCGATCGTCGAGCGCTTCGGCCGCTACACCCGGACGCTCAACGCGGGGCTGAACATCGTCGTCCCGTTCATCGACCGCGTCCGCAACCGGATCGACCTGCGCGAGCAGGTCGTGCCGTTCCCGCCGCAGCCGGTGATCACCCAGGACAACCTGGTGGTCAACATCGACACCGTCATCTACTACCAGGTCACCGACCCGCGCGCGGCCACCTACGAGGTCGCGAGCTACATCCAGGCCATCGAGCAGCTGACCGTCACCACGCTGCGCAACATCATCGGCTCGATGGACCTGGAGTCCACCCTGACCTCCCGCGAGGTCATCAACGCCGGTCTGCGCGGCGTCCTGGACGAGGCCACCGGCAAGTGGGGCATCCGGGTCAACCGCGTCGAGCTGAAGGCGATCGAGCCGCCGACCTCCATCCAGGACTCGATGGAGAAGCAGATGCGCGCCGACCGTGACAAGCGCGCCGCGATCCTCACCGCAGAGGGCCAGCGCCAGGCGCAGATCCTCAAGGCCGAGGGTGAGAAGCAGGCGGACGTGCTCAGGGCCGAGGGTGAGGCGCAGGCCGCGGTGCTGCGCGCCGACGGTGAGGCGGCCGCGATCCGGACGGTCTTCGAGGCCATCCACGACGGCGACGCCGACCAGAAGCTGCTCGCCTACCAGTACCTCCAGACCCTGCCCGAGCTGGCCAAGGGCGACTCCAACAAGCTCTGGATCATCCCCAGCGAGGTCGGCGACGCGCTCAAGGGCCTCGGCGGCGCCTTCGGCGGCCTGACCGGCAACGGCGGCGGGATGAACGGCGGCGCGGTCGCGGCGCCCAGCATCCCGCAGGCGGCCCCGGCGGCCACCCAGGTGCCGATCGACCCGGCGTCCGGGCCCCGGCCGGTGGACACCGACAAGGGTGCGGCCCGTCCCCGGGTGGACCCGACCCGGGAGTACCCCAAGATCGACCCGGAGTGACCGGAGTGACCGGCCTGGCCGGAGTGGCCGGCTGAGCTGCCGGGCAGTGCTCCGCCGAGGGCCCGCCGCCGTACGTCTCCCGTACGGCCGCGGGCCCTCGGCGTGTCCGGGCGGCCGCCCGCGACGGTGTGGCGTACGTCCCGAATCGTGGGCGGGTCTGGTCCGGCGGGAGGCCGGTCCGGCATGATCCCCTCGGACAGGACCGAGAGGAGAAGTGACCCATGACGCTCTGGGAGGCGGTCGCCGTCCTGGTGGCCGGGGTCGGCGCCGGAATGATCAATGTGATCGTCGGCTCCGGGACCCTGATCACCTTTCCGGTCCTGCTCGCCGTCGGCATCCCGCCGGTCACCGCCAACGTCTCCAACTCCTTCGGCCTGGTGCCCGGTTCGCTCAGCGGCGTGATCGGCTACCGCCGCGAACTGGCCGACCAGGGCCGCCGGGTGCTGCGCCTGGGCACCGCCTCGCTGCTCGGCGGGCTGCTCGGCGCACTGCTGCTGATCAAGCTGCCGAGCGGCGCCTTCGACGCGATCGTGCCGGTGCTGATCCTGCTGGCGCTCGTCCTGGTGGTGATCCAGCCCCGGGTGGCCAAGGCCGTCGCCGCCCGCCGCCGGCCCGGCGGCGACCCGGACGGCAGCCCGGTCCTGCTGGTCGGGGTGTTCCTCACCGGCATCTACGGCGGGTACTTCGGTGCCGCGCAGGGCGTCCTGCTGATGGCGCTGATGGGCATGCTGCTGCAGGAGGAGCTCCAGCGGATCAACGCGGTGAAGAACGCCCTGGCGATGATCGTCAACAGTGTCGCCGCGCTGTTCTTCCTGTTCACCTCGACGGTGAACTGGACCGCCGCCGGCCTGATCGCGGTGGGCTCGCTGATCGGCGGCCTGGTCGGGGCCAAGGTCGGCCGCCGCCTCCCGCCGACCGCGCTGCGGGTGGTCATCGTGGTGGTCGGCCTCGCGGCCGTCACCAAGCTGCTGCTGAGCTGAACGGCACGGAGGCCCGGCAGGGGGGAGCGCCGGGTGCCGGGTGAGTAACAAGAACCCCACGAGGATCCGAGGAGAGTACGGACAATGGCCCTGGAGATGCGCGGGACCTGCGAGCGCTGCGAGGTGTCGCTGACCGCTGACGGCCCCGCCTCGATATGTTCCTACGAGTGCACCTTCTGCCGGGACTGCACCGAGGCCATGGCCGGCCGCTGCCCCAACTGCGGCGGCGAACTGGCGGCCCGTCCGCGTCGGAAGGCCGCCTGACACCGGGTACCCCGGACCGACAGCTGAGGAGCGCAGGGATGAGCAGCAGGGCACGGCTGAGCGAGGACGAGATCACGGCAGCCCTGGCGGCACTGCCGGAGTGGACCCGGGAGGGCGACAGCATCGCCCGCACCGCCGAGACCCCGAGCTTCCCGGCGGCGATCCGGGTGGTCGCCGCCGTCGCCGAGCAGGCCGAGAGCCTCGACCACCACCCCGACATCGACATCCGCTGGCGCACCCTGCGCTTCGTCCTGTCCACCCACAGCGCCGGCGGCCTCACCGGCCTGGACTTCACCCTGGCCGCCCGCATCGACGAGGCCCTCGGCGCCGAGTCCACGGGCTGACGCGGGCCCGGCGCGGGCCTTCGTGGCCCGGCGCGGCCGCGCCGTGGGGCCGGGCGGTACGGCCGAGGGCCCGGGCCGTACCCTCAGGCGGGCGTGAGATGCTGACTGCCGCATCGGCAGGCAGGCGGCTCGGGAGGGACGGAACGGATGGCGCAGGAGCCCTTCGGAGACGCCCACCACGGGCAGCAGCAGTGGCACCCCCAGGACCAGCCCGACCCGGCCCGGCCGGACTGGCAGGCCGCCGGGTACCACGGGCAGCAGGCGCAGGAGCAGGCGTACTGGCAGCAGCAGGCGGGCTACGGCGCGGCCGGGTACGGTCAGCAGCCGTCCTACGACCAGCAGTCGTCGTACGGTCAGGCCGACTACGACCAGGGCGGGTACGGGCAGACCGGGTACGGGCAGACCGGGTACGTCGAGGGCGGTTACGTCCAGGGGCAGTACGGCGGTCAGGAGCAGTACCGGCAGCAGTACCAGCAGCCGTATCCGCAGTACGCGGACCACGCGCAGCAGCAGCCGGAGCAGCAGTACGCGCCGTACGCCGCGCCGCAGCAGTCCGCCGGCGAGGGGCTGTACGTCCCGCTGGGGGCGGAGTACTCGGCCGACGGGTACGTGCACGTCGAGGAGGCCGAGCCGGAGCCCGCGCCGTCGGCGGAGGGCATCCCGGAGAACGCCTCGGAGAAGTCGCGGCAGGGGACCCCGGAAGGGGACCAGGAGCAGGGGGCTGAGCCCGCGTCCGGGCGCGTCGGCCGCTCCCGGGCCGCCGCCCGCCGGCGTGGTGGCGGCGGCTCCGGTGCCGCTTCGGTGTCCGACTCCGGATCGGGTGCCGGTTCGGCCTCCGGTTCGGGTGCCGGTTCGGGTTCCTCGCTCTCGGCGAAGGCGCGCAGGGCCGCCGAGGCCGTGCTGAGCGGCGAGCACGTGCCCAGTCGCAAGGCCCTGATGGTGCGGGCCGGCGCAGGGGTGGCAGCGCTGGGGGTCCTGGTGGCGGCCGGGCTGATGGTCGGTACCGAGGGCGGTGGCAGCGCGGCCGCCAGCAGTGGTGGCGAGCCGGGGTTCGCGGTGGCGCACGCCCGGGCGTGGTCGGCGCAGCCGGTCGCGGCCGGACAGCCCGCGGGTGACGACACCCTGATCGGCAGCTGGCTGCTGGCGGACGCGGTGGTCCGGGCGGACGGTTCCGGGGTGCGGGCGTACGACCGGGCGAGCGGCAAGCAGGCCTGGTCCGTCGAGCCGCCGGCCGCCGGGGCCGTCCCGTGCGGGCTGTCGGCGAGCGTGAACCGGGCGGGCCTGGGCGCGGCGCTGTTCCGTCCGCAGGCGGATCCGAAGAGCCCCTGCACGCTGGTGGCCGCCGTGGACACCAAGACCGGCAAGACCGTCTGGACCAAGACCCTCTCGGACACCAAGGGCGCCTACTCCGCACGGGTGGGCGTCACCGAGGACAAGGTGGTCGCGGTCGGCGACGAGCGTGCGGTGGCCTGGGAGTCGGCCGACGGCAAGGACGTCTGGCAGTACACCGGGCAGGGCAAGTTCTGCACCCTCTCCGGGGGCGTCAGCGGCAAGACCGTGCTGGTCGCCTCCTCGTGCGCCGACTCGACGCCCGCCGACCAGGCGGTCTCGCTGAACATCGCGGACGGCAAGGTCGGCTGGTGGCGGGGCCTGAACAACCAGCCGAAGACGGTGACCGTGCTGTCCGCCGAGCCCGCCGTGGTGCTCACCACCGGCGACAAGCCGGAGAACGACCGGGTCTTCGCCTGGGGCGCCGCCGGCGATCCGGCCGCCGAGATCCCGGTGGTCACGGACGGCGGCCGGCTGGACGTCGCCCACGGCACCTTCGCGGCCACCCCCGAGGTGTTCTTCGAGGGCCGCACGATGGTCACCACCCTGGCGCCGGCGAACGGCGGAGGGCCGGCGGCCGCGGTCGGCTACGACCTGGACACCGGAAAGCAGCGCTGGAAGGTTCCGACCGCCGCCAAGGGCACCGTCCGGGCGGTCGGCATCGACGGCGGTTCGCTGGTGCTCGCCGCCGACGAACGCCGCGACCAGCCCGCCCGCCTCAGCCGGTTCCCGCTGGCGGGCGGCCAGGAGGCGACCGGCGGCAACTTCCCGCCGGGGACCGGCTCGCTGCTGGTCTCCGGGCGGGTGATGATCGGCGGCGGACAGGTGGTCGTGGTGCCCGACCACTCGGGGAACTTCGGCACGGCGGCCGGGTACCAGGCGAAGGGCTGAGGCGGCCTTCCGTCCCCGTCACGCCGCCGGGACCGTTACGCCGGCGACGCTGTCACGCCGCCGGGGCCGTCACGCCGCCGGGACGGGCATGGCCGCGATGGGCGGCAGCCAGTCGGCGAGCTCCCGGGCCTCCGAGACGCGCAGGCCGAGCGCCAGCATCAGGCTGGCCTGCGGGGTCGGCACGAACGGGCGGCGCAGCAGCTTCATCCCGGCCTGCTCCGGCGTCCGGTCCGCCTTGCGCTGGTTGTCCTCCGCGCACGCGGCCACGGTGTTCAGCCAACTGTCCGCTCCACCCCGCGACTTGGGGTGGAGGTGGTCCACCGTGGTGGCCCGCCTGCCGCAGTACGCGCACAGGTGCTGGTCCCTGGCCAGGACACCCCGCCGCGACCACGAGGCCTGTTGTCGGAACGGCACCCGTACGTACCGTTGCAGTCTGATCACCCTCGGGACCGGCATGGCGACGCCCGTCCCCCGGATCGAGCGCAGCGGATGCGCCTGCTCCACCACCGCCTTGTCCTGGAGCACCAGGACGACGGCGCGCTGGAGCGACACCGTTGTCAGGGGCTCGTAGCTCGCATTCAGAACCAGCGTGTTGCGCACTCGGCACACCCTTCCCACGGGCGTGCCACGGCGGCACGACCGTCTCCACACACGTCACTGCCGCCGCACGGCGGTGACACCACTCTGGACGGGCGCACAGCCGACGAACAACGGAATTTCCGGCATCGGCGAGGGGGCGGGGGGAGCGGACCGCCGGAGCCGGTGGGGCGCCTCGGGGAAAACCCGCCGGCCGGAACCGCGTAGGCTCTATCAGGCTGGAGTCGTTCCGATCCGGGGCCCGACCGAAGAGGGCCGCTGCCGGGCGGACGCCCGATCGAAGGAGAAGCGTGACCGTGACGGACATCGTCGACGAGCTGCAGTGGCGAGGGCTGATCGCCCTGTCCACCGACGAGGACGCACTGCGCAAGGCGTTCGCGGACGGCCCGGTCACGTTCTATTGCGGCTTCGACCCGACGGCCCCCAGCCTGCACCTGGGCAACCTGGTGCAGATCCTCACCATGCGCCGCATCCAGCAGGCGGGGAACCTCCCGCTCGGCCTGGTCGGCGGCGCCACGGGCCTGATCGGCGACCCGAAGCCCACCGCGGAGCGCGTGCTCAACGACCCCGAGACGGTGGCCGCCTGGGTGGAGCGCCTGCGCGGCCAGATCTCCCGGTTCCTCGACTTCGAGGGCCCGTACGCGGCGCGCATGGTCAACAACCTGGACTGGACCTCCGGGATGTCGGCCATCAGCCTGCTGCGGGACGTGGGCAAGTACTTCCGGGTCAACAACATGATCGCCAAGGAGGCCGTCGCCCGACGGCTCAACTCCGACGCGGGCATCAGCTACACCGAGTTCAGCTACCAGATCCTCCAGGGCATGGACTACCTGGAGCTGAACCGCCGCTACGGCTGCACCCTGCAGACCGGCGGCAGCGACCAGTGGGGCAACCTGACCGCCGGCACGGACCTGATCCGCAAGGCCGACGCCAAGTCCGTCCACGCGCTGGCCACGCCGCTGATCGTCAAGGCCGACGGCACCAAGTTCGGCAAGACCGAGTCCGGCACGGTCTGGCTCGACCCCGAGCTGACCACCCCGTACGCCTTCTACCAGTTCTGGCTGAACGCGGACGACCGGGACGTCCCCAACTTCCTGCGGATCTTCAGCTTCCGCTCGAAGGAGGAGGTCGAGGAGCTGGAGCGTGAGACCGCCGAGCGCCCGGCCGCCCGCCTCGCCCAGCGCGCGCTCGCCGAGGAGCTCACCACCCTGGTCCACGGCGCCGAGCAGTACGAGCGCGCGGTCGCCGCGTCCAAGGCGCTGTTCGGCCAGGGCGACCTCGCCGACCTGGAGGCCCCGACCCTGGCTGCCGCCCTGGCCGAGGTCCCGAAGGCCGAGGTGCCCGAACTCCAGCCGATGGTCGACCTGTTGGTCGCCGTCGGCCTGGCGCCGAGCCGTTCGGCCGCCCGCCGGACGATCAAGGAGGGCGGCGCCTACCTCAACAACGTCAAGGTGACGGACGAGGAAGCGGTGCCGACCGAGGCCGACCTGCTGCACGGCCGCTGGCTGGTGCTGCGGCGCGGCAAGCGGAACCTGGCGGCGGCCGAGCTGGTGTCGGCCGGCTGAGTACCTGGCTGAAAACGCACGCGCTCTGAGCTGTGGCTTCGAGCACCAAGGGCCGGATCCGGACAGATCCGGCCCTTGACGTTTGACGATGTCGTCCAGGTGGCCTAGTGTTGAACGAGTCGCTGGAGCGGCCACCCCACTCGGCAAGACCCACTCTCACACCTCGAAGCCCATTCACTTGGGTTACTCGGCGTTTTCGTCGACGGGTGCGGGCGTGAATTTCGAGTAAATCTCGGAATGCGCTAACGTGGTGGTTGTCGCAGAAAGTGACCCCGGCCAGTTCGGGAAATCGGATGAATGAAACTCCGGAAAACGGAGCGGAAAACATCTGGTAAGCTGGAAACACGAAAGAACGAGAGCCCGGAGGGTCCGCTGGAAGGCGGTCCGAAGGAAGCGTCCGTTCCTTGAGAACTCAACAGCGTGCCAAAAGTCAACGCCAGATATGTTGACAT
>NZ_JBHTRF010000125.1:0-15528 GCF_042796115.1 Kitasatospora sp. NPDC056446
CGGGGGGTTCGGGGGCGCGGGGGGTTCCGCCCGCTTCACCCCCGGCCCCGGGGGGGGGGCCCCCCCCCCCCCCGCGGCGGCCGCCCCCCCCGCCCGCCCCGCGACGGCACGCGCTCAGCCGAGCCTGCTCTCCACCAGCCGGGCCTGGTCCGCGAGCACGGGGTGGTCGAAGACGTCAGTGAGGGTGAGCCGCACGCCCAGCCCGCGTTCGACGGCGGCGGCGAGCAGAACGGCGTGCAGCGAGTGACCTCCCACCTCGAAGAAGTCGTCGTCGCGGGCCACCTCGGAGTGGCCGAGCCGCTCGCGCCACAGCTCGGCCAGCCGCCGCTCGACCTCGGTGGCGGGCGGCGCGCCGGGGGCGGCCGACGCGCCGCCGAGCGGGCTCGCCCGCTGCCAGAGCGCCGCCCGGTCGACCTTGCCGGTCGCCGTCAGGCCGACCTCCCCTGCGACCCGGAAGCGCTGCGGCACCGCGGCCGGGGCGATCCGTTCGACCACCAGTGCCCGCAGCCGCGCGGGTTCCGGTTCCCCGGCCCCCGGGTGGAGCACCAGCACGGCGACGCAGCGGACCTCGGTGTCGTCAGGATCGGCCAGAACCACGGCGTCCCGCACCCTGGGGTCGAGGCGCAGCGCCTCCTCGATCTCGGCGGGCTCCAGGCGGATGCCGCGCACCTTGAGCTGCCGGTCGGCCCGGCCGTGGTACTCCAGCCCGCCCTCCGGGCCGATCCGGCCGAGGTCACCGGTGCGGAACGCGCGGGCGCCGGGCCCGGCCGGCAGTCCCGCGGACCGCGCCCAGCGGTCCGGCACGAAACGGGCCGCGGTGAGCTCCGGGTCGTCCAGGTAGCCGAGGGCGACGCCGGCGCCGGAGACGACGATCTCGCCGACGGTCCCGCGCGGGGCCGGGTTACCCCAGGCGTCCACCACGGTGAGCGCGCACCCGTCGGCCGGCCGGCCGATCGGAACCGCTGCGCCGGACTCACCGCCGTCCAGCTCGTGGGCCGAGACGTCGGCGGCCACCTCGCCGGCGCCGTACACGTTGTGGATCCGCACTCCCGGCAGGCGGCGGCGCAGTTCGAGGGCGACAGCGGTGGGCAGCACCTCGCCGCTCAGGGTCCAGTGGCGCAGGTCTGGGAGCAGCCGGGCGAGGTCCTCGGTGGTCCCGAGGACCTCGCGCAGCACGGTCGGCACCGTGGTCACCCGGGTGACGCGTTCGGCGGAGAGCAGCCGGAGCAGATCGGCCGGATCGCGCACGGTGTCCGGCACCAGGTAGGTAGGCGTGCCGCCGAGCAGTCCGGTCAGCGTCTCGGCGATGGCGTCGACGAAGGCGGTCGGGGTCCGCGCGGCGAACAGTTCACCCGGTGCGGGGGGCAGGGTCCGCAGACCCCAGCGGAGCCGGTTGTGGACGGCCGCGTGGGAGAGCAGGACGCCCTTGGGCGTGCCCGTGGAACCGGAGGTGAAGACCAGGAAGGCGGGGCTGTCCGGGTCCGGTCCGGGGTCGGACCCGCGTGCCGGTGCCGGTGCCGGTACGCCGGTCGGGACGGCGGGGGCACCTGGGAGCGCGTCGATCCGCAGCCTTCGGACCCCGGGCGGTGCGAAGTCGGCGGTCGCGTCGTCCACCACGACGACCCGGCAGCCGGCCGCGGCCACCAGCGCGGCGCGGCGCACCGCGGAGAGTGCGGGGTCCAGCGACAGGTGGACGCCGCCCGCGGCCAGGACGCCGAGGAGCGCCGCAGGCATCCGCGGTGTGCGCGGCAGGCACACCCCGACGGTTTCCCCGAGGCCGACGCCCTCGGCCCGCAGGGCCACCGCCAGCTCCGCCGCCGCCTCCGACAGCTCCCGGTAGGTCAGGTCACCGCCGGGTGAGCGAACCGCCACGGCTCCGGGCGTCCGCTCCACCCGCCGGGCGAACTCCTCGTGGAGCAGGCCGGGCCGGTCTCCGGCGGCGCCGGTCAGGGTCCGGTCGCCCGGCTGTTCGCCCGCCACGAGCAGCGGGTCGGTGTGGTGGTCGTGGTGGGGTGCGGCGGCGAGGTGTTCCACCGCCGTCCGGTAGAGGTCGGCGAGGTACTCCCGCCGGGCTCCCGGCACCGGCGCGCCGAAGAACTCCAGTCGCAGGGTCAGCCGGCCGGTCAGCGGGTCCAGCTGGAACTGGACGGTGAGCGGCATGTAGGTGTGGTCGTTGGCCAGCCGCTCCAGGATGCGCGGGCCGCCGGAGCGTTCGACCCGGTCGTACGGGTGGAAGTGGGTGTAGTTGAACAGCGTCCCGACTGGCTCGACGATCCGTTCGCGGACCAGTGCCAGGTACGGGTGGGCGCGGTGGGGCAGGGTCTCCACCTCGGCGGCGTGCACCTGCCGGACCAGGTCCCACCAGGTGCCCGGCGCGAGGAGGGCGCGCAGCGGGGTGGGGTTGAGGAAGAGGCCGACGGCCGCCGCGCCCTCCGCGGTCTCGGGCCGGACGTTCGCCATCACGGCGGTGGTCACCTCCGCCTGTGCGGTCAGCGCGGCGAGCACCCGGACGTGCGCCGCCAGGAGCATCGACTTGAGCGGGATCCCGGTGGCCCGGTTGAGGGCCCGCAGCGCGGCTACGGTCCCCGGCCGAACGGTCCGCTCGGCGTGCGCGGTGTGCGGCTGCTCCCCCTCCGGTCCGTCGAGTTCGGGCAGCCGGCTGGTCGGGGCGCCGTCGAGGGCGTCCCGCCAGTACGCCCGGGACGGGCCGGTCAGGGCCTCCTGCTGCCGTGTCAGGACGTCGGTGTGGCTGTGGATCTCCCGGTCCGGGGCGCCGGGGCCGTCCGCTTCGGCGTCCGGGTCGTGCCAGGCCTCCAGGATCTCGGTGAGGACGAGGGCCGCGCTGTACCCGTCGAGCCAGGGCTCGGCGAGGCTCAGGCGGTACTCGTCGGAGGTGAGCCGGTGCACGGTCAGCCGGACCAGCGGCGGGCGGTACCAGTCGAAGGGGGTCCGGGCCTCCCGTTCGGCCCAGTCGCGGAACCGCGCCTCGCGGTCCGGCTCCTGCGACCCGCGCAGGTCGTGGACGGCGAGCGGCACCGGGACCTCCCGGTGGACGAGTTGGACGGGTTCGGCGGCACCGCCGGGCCGCCACAGACCGCTGCGCAGCACGGGGTGCCGGGCGAACACCGTCTCCCAGGCCCGCCGCAGGCGCCCGGCGTCGAACCCGCCGCGCAGCCGCAGGCTGGTCAGGTAGACCCGGTAGCGCTCGGGGCGGTGGGACTCGGCGAGCAGGCCGCCGAGGGCCGCCGACAGCGGGTGGGCGTCCACGGCCGAGTCCGGCAGGGCCGCGCGCAGCTGTGGCCCGACCAGTGCGAACGGCCGGTGCCGGGGGGCGTCTGCGGCTGCGGCGAGCGGTCTGGCGACGGCTGCCAGCCGACGGGCCGTGGGGTGGCTGAACACCTCGTGGACGGCCAGGCCGAAGCCCGCCGCGCGGGCCGCGGTGACCAGCGAGATGCTGCGGATCGAGTCGCCGCCGACCGCGAAGAAGGACTCGTCGGGCCCGATGTCGGTGCGTCCGAGCACCGCGTGGACGACCGTGAGCAGCGCCGCGCCCGCCGGGCCGAGCGGGCCGGGCGAGGGGGCCCGGCCGCCGCCCGCCGTGTCGAGCCGGGCCAGCGCGGTGTGGTCGACCTTCCCGGTGGCGAGCAGCGGTACCTGCTCCACCCGGTGGTAGCGGTCGGGCAGCAGGTGGGTCGGGAGCCGGACGGCGACGGCGGCGGTGAGCGCTTCCGGGGTGAGCCCGGGCGCGGCCCGGTAGTAGGCGACCAGGCCGCGTCCGGGGCCGTCGTCCTCCTCGCGGTACCGCACCACGGCCTGGTGGACGCCCGGTACCTCCTCCAGCGCGGACTCGATCTCGCCGGGCTCGACCCGGAAGCCGCGCAGTTTCAGCTGACGGTCGGTGCGGCCGAGGAACTCCAGGACGCCGTCCGGGCGCAGTCTGGCGAGGTCGCCGGTGCGGTAAAGGCGTTCGCCCGGCGCGTCGGGGTCCGGTACGAACCGCCGGGCCGTCAGGCCGGGTTGTCCGAGGTAGCCGCGTGCCAGCTGCACGCCGCCGAGGTGGAGTTCGCCGACGGCGCCGAACGGCTGGAGGCGGCCGTGCGCGTCCAGGACGCGGACCCGGGTGTTGGGGGCGGCCGAGCCGATCGGGACGCTCGCGGCCTTGCCGTCCGCCGGGGTGCAGGTGTGCGCGGTCACGTCGACGGCGGCCTCGGTCGGCCCGTACAGGTTGTGGAGCCGGTAGGGGCCCGCGGCCGTCACCCGGGCGACCAGCGACGGCGGCAGCGCCTCGCCGCTGCACACCAGGTGCCGCAGCGGCAGCGGGCGCTCCAGTTCGCCCACGTCGGCGAAGGCGCGCAGCATCGACGGGACGAAGTGGGCGACGGTCACCCGCTCGGCACGGATCAGCGACCCGAGGTACTCGGGGTCGTGGTGCCCGCCGGGGCGGGCCACCACCGACCGGGCGCCGTGCAGGAGGGGCCAGAAGAACTCCCAGACGGAGACGTCGAAGGTGGCGGGCGTCTTCTGGAGGACCGCGTCGTCGGGCCCGATCGGGTACTTCGCCTGCATCCAGTCCAGGCGGTTGGCGATGGCGCGCTGGGTGATCCCGACGGCTTTCGGGGCACCGGTGGAGCCGGAGGTGTGGATCACGTAGGCGAGGTCGTCCGGGCCGGGCACGGCCCCGTCGCTCCGGACGGCCGCGGTCCGCTCGGCGGTGGTCCCGGCGGCAAGCCGCTCGACCACACCGATCGCGGCGCTCCCCGCCCGTAGCGGCTCGACGCCGTCGGGGAGCAGCAGCGCGGCGGGCCCGAGCCGGTCCAGTATCGCCTCGTCCCGCTCCGGGGGGCCGTCGGGGTCCAGCGGGACGAAGGCGGCGCCGGCCAGCACCACGCCGGCCAGGGCGGCGACGAGGTCGGTCGAGCGCGGGACGCGGACCGCCACCAGGTCGCCGGGGCCGATGCCCCGTCCGCGCAGCCAGCCGGCCACCGCCCAGGCCCGGCGCCGCAGGTCCGCGTCGTCCGGTCGCGGTCCGCCACCGGTCACGACGGGTTCGCCGACCTCCCGGAGCGCGGCCCGCAGTCGCCCTGTGAGGGTGCCCTCGACCGGCGATCGGGGTCCGTCGCCCGCCGCGAGAACACGTGAGCGCTCGACGGGGTCGAGCAGCGGCAGCGAGGCCACCGCCGCCGCCGGGTCGTCGGTCAGTTCCCCGAGCAGGGCGGTGAAGTGGTGGGCGAACCGCTCGGCCGTCGCGGCGTCGTAGCGCTCCGCCGGACACCTCAGGGCGCCCTCCAGTCCGCCGTCGGAACGGCGGTGCAGCCGGATCTCCAGGTCCAGCCAGGAGTAGGGGGCGGGCAGGACGAGCGGTTCGACGGTCATCCCGGCGGCCTCCGTACGGTCCCCGAGGTCGAAGAGGTTGATCATCGTCTGGAACAGGGGATGGCGTGAACCGGCCGCGCCCGGATCCATGGCCGCGGCCAGTTCCTCCAGCGGTGCGCCGCCGGCGGCCAGCGCCGCCCGGATGTCGTCGTGCAGCAGCGTCACCACCTCGGCCGCGGTGGTCGACGCGGTCGTCCGCAGCCGCTGCACCAGGGTCCTGGCGTGGAAGCCGACGACGTCTTTGACCGCCGGGCGCCGGGCCGCGTCCATGAATCCGACCAGGGTGTCCTGCTGTCCTGTGTACCGCTGGACCAGTAGGTGCAGGGCGGCCGAGTGGACGGTGAACGGCGTGGTGCCGTGGGCCCTGGCCAGGGCCGCGACGGCGGAGCACAGCGCGGGCGGCAGGTCGATCGCGATCCAGTGCGCCGCCGCGGGGTGAGCGGCGGCCTCGCCGGGCTCGGTGGCGGCGGGCGGCCGGGGGCGGTCCGGCGGCAGGGTGCTGACGGTCGGTGCCCCGGTCAGCCGCCTCAGCGTGGCCCCGGTATCGGCGCGCCGGCCGGCGAGCGCCCCGGGCGAGAACTCCTCGGCGACCGATTCGGCGAAGGTCCGTCCCGGGGCGGCCGGCGGCGCACCGCCGTCTGTCTCGGCGGTGTAGAGCCGCAGCAGGTCGCGCAGCAGCAGCCGGCTGGACGCGCCGTCGCCCAGCAGGTGGTGGTAGGCGATCGTCAGAAGGTGTTCGGCGGGACCGGTCCCGATCAGCGCGGCGCGCAGCAGGGGGCCGCCGTCGGGGGTCAGCGGCCGGGCGCACAAGGCCCGGGCCCGGTCGAGGGCATCCCGGCGGCGGTCGGCCGTGCTCCCGCCCTCGGCGGTCAGGTGCAGCAGCGGCGGCAGCGGCTCCGAGCCGGTCCACTGCACCGGGGTCCCGTCCGGGGCCGTGCCGAAGCGTGCGCCGGTCATCGGGTGCAGCCGGGCCAGCCCGGCGAACGCCCGCTCAAGCGCGGCACGGTCCAGTGGCCCGGTGAGCCGGGCGGTGACGTCGAGGGTGTAGCCGGCCCCCGTGTCGCGGAGCCTTTCGGCGAACCAGACGCGGCGCTGCGCCGCGTTCAACGGGAATTTCTGGATGCTTTTCTCCACGTCTCCCGACTTTTCCAGCAGCCGACCGACCGGACGCCGCCCCGGGGTGAATTCCGTCCGCCCGCCAAGGTGATTCGTCTGCTGCCCGAATGAGCTGTCATCGCGTCCGATACCGGCGGCTGCCGAGTTGTGGGAACGGACCACCTGCCTTGTCCCCGTGCACGATTCGGGGCCGGCCGGGTCCGGTCTAGCCTCGGCTGCGGAGCCGGGATTCCGTGCCGGTGCCCCGGGGCGCGGAACCGGGCCCCGGGCGGACTCCGGATTCCCTCCCGGCGCCGGGAGTGGGCGGCATCGAGCCGACGAGCGGGAGACGGGAGACCACGTGCGCACAAACCTGCCACACCAGCGGACCGACGGACCGGCACCGGTCGGCCGGCCCTGGCCCGAACTGCTCGAAGACCTGCGCGGACGCCTCGACCCCGCCCTGTGGCGGGAGGCCGCCCGTCGATTGCGGGCCGATCAGGGTGCCCGGAGGGCGCACGGCCGGCGGCAGGTCCGGCTCACCGTACTGGCCACCCACACCGCCGACTTCCTCGCCGACCTGCTGCCCGCCGCCGGGCTCTCCTGCGGCATCGACCTGACGGTGCACCAGCCGCCGTACGGACTGCCGGAGTCCCAGCTGGCCGGCCCGGCCTCCGGCCTGCGGGCCGCGCGCCCGGACTACGTCCTGCTCAGCGGCACCGAGCACGACCTCCAACTCAGCGCCGCCGCCCCGGACGACGTCGTGGCGGCGGCCGTCGAACGCTGGACCGGACTGTGGGAGCGGATCCGCGCGGGAACGGGCGCCCGGGTCGTCCAGTGCCTGTTCACCGCGCCCGACAACGACCCGCACGGCCAGGGCACACCGGTCGAGCCGGGCGGCGACAGCGAGGTGGTCGCCCGCGTCAACGCGGAGCTGGTACGCCGGGCGGACCGCGAGGTGCTGCTCGTCGACTGCGACCGGCTGGCCGCCGCCGCCGGACGGAGCGTCTGGCACGACCCCCGGCACTGGCACGTCCTGCGGCAGCCGGTGGCGCCCGCCGCGCTGCCGCTCCTCGCCCGCGCCCTGGCCGGGGTGCTCGCCGCCGACCTCGCCCTGACCCGGCGCGTGGTCGTCGTGGACCTGGACAACACGCTGTGGGGCGGGGTCCTGGGCGAGGACGGGCCGTACGGGGTCGCCCTCGCCCAGGGCCCGGACGGCGAGGCGTTCGCGGGCTTCCAGGAGTACCTGCGGCAGCTCCGCCGGCGGGGCATCGCGCTGGCCGTCGCCAGCAAGAACGACCGGGACCTCGTCGAACGGGCCCTGGCCGAGGTGCCCGGCATGCGGCTGCGGCGCTCCGACTTCGCCGCCGTGGTAGCCGACTGGCGGCCCAAGTCCGAGCAGTTGCTGGACATCGCGGCCCGGCTCCGGCTCGGCCCCGAGCACCTGGCCTTCGTCGACGACAACCCGGTGGAACGGGCGGAGGTGCGGGCGCACCTCCCCGAGGTCGACGTGATCGAGCTGCCTGACCGGCCGGCCCTCTTCCGCCGGGCCCTGGCCGGGCGGCCGACCCTTCAGCCGGGCCGGACCACCGACGCCGACCTGAGCCGCACGGCATCCCTCGACGCCCTCGCGGCAGCGGACTCCCTCCGGGTGGCGAGTTCCTCCCCGGAGCAGTTCCTGGACAGCCTGGCCATGCGGGCGACGGTGCGCCGGCCGGCCGCCGAGGACCTCGACCGGGCCGCCCAACTGCTGCAGAAGACCAACCAGTTCAACCTGACCTCCCGGCGCCACTCCCGGGACCGGCTGGCCCGGCTGGCCGCCGATCCCGACTGGACCTGCCTGCTCCTCTCGCTCTCCGACCGCTTCGCCGACCACGGCACCGTCGGTCTGCTGCTCCTGCACCGGACCGGCGCCGACGCCGAGATCGACACCCTGGTGCTGAGCTGCCGGGTGATCGGCCGGACGGCGGAGCGGCGGCTCCTCCATACGGCGGCCGAGGCGGCCCGCGCGGCGGGCTGCGTGCGCCTGCTGGGGCTGCACGTGCCGACCGGGCGCAACGGGCTGGTCCGCGACCTCTACCCCGGCCTCGGCTTCGAGTCCTGTCCCGGGCCCGCCCCGCGCTCCGAGGGCGACGGCGAGGACGAGCGGCCGGTCCTGTACTCCTACGCGTACCGACTCGGCCCCGGCCGCTCCCTCGACACCCCGCACATCCGTCAGGAGTCCGCATGACCGCCGAACCCCGCTCCCACGCGTCCCCCGTCCGTCCGACCGACGCGGCACTGACCGCCGTCCTGGAGGCATTCGAGGACGTGATCGGCGAACCCCTGCCCCACGGCACCGACACCGTGCCGGAGGACGTCGAGTCATGGACCTCCCTGAGCCACGTCCACCTCGTCACCGAGATCGAGTCCCGTCTCGGGGTGGTCATGCCGGAGCGCTACCTCGTACCGGGCCACTCACTGGCCGGGCTCGTCTCGGCCGCGCGCGAGGCCGGTCCGTGACCGGCCACCCGGTCCGGTTCACCGCCGCCGACACCGCGGCGTTCGCGGCCGCCTCGGGTGACCTCAACCCCCTGCACACCGACGAGGACTTCGCTCACCGCACCCCGTACGGCCGCACCGTGGTGCACGGCGCCCTCCTGCTGCTGCGCGCCCTCGCCGAGGTACCGGGCCGCCGGCTGACCGGGCTGTCCCGGCTGCGCGCGGACTTCCACACCGCCGTCCACCCCGGCGAACCGCTGCGGATCGCCCTCGTGGCGCAGGCCCCGGGACGGACCGCCGCAGTCCGGGTCGAGCGGTACGGAGAGCTCGCCGTACGGGTACGGCTGGACCTCGACGCCGCCGTCCCGCTGCCCCCGCGCTCCCCCGACGGACTCCCCGCCGCCATCCCGTCCCCCGACCCGCGGCCGCGGGTCCGGACCCTTCCGCTGCCCCGCGCGCCGCACACGCTGCACCTGCCCCCGCACCCCGTGGACCCGCCCGCGCTGCGCGCCCTCGCCGCCCGGCTCGGTGCGGCCGACGTGCCCGAACCGGTCCTGCGATGGCTCGCCCGGGCCAGCTGGGTGTCCGGGATGCACCTGCCCGGGCGCGACGGCGTGCTCGCCGCCCTGACCCTCACCCCGGACCGGCAGCCGGCCCCGACCACCCGGCGGCGCACCGTCGTCGAGGTGCTGCGCCAGGACCCGCGGACCGGCGCGGTCCACTCCCGGGCCCGCGCGACCGGCCCCGAGGGCGCCGCCACGATCGAACTCCGGGCCTTCCTTCGCACCCCGCTGCCCCGTCCGGCCCGGGCGGCGCCGGACCCCGCGGTCCCGCCCGGCGGGAGCCTGGCCGGCCGGCAGGTCCTCGTCGCCGGTGCCAGCCGCGGCCTGGGCGCCTCGCTCACCGTGCTGCTGGCCGGCCGGGGCGCCACCGTCTGGGCGCTGTACGCGCGCAGCGACGACCGGATGGCGGCGCTGCGCGAGGAGTTCGGGCCCGGGCGGATCCGCCCGGTGCGCTGCGACCTGGCCGACGCCACGGCGGTGGCGGACACCGTCCGCACCCACCTCGCCGGGGTCGTCCTGGACGGTCTCGCGGTCACCGCCGCCCCGCCCCTGCGGCCGCTGCCCCTCCACCCCGAGGCCGTGCCCGAGGCGCTCGGGCAGGTCGCGCACGCCCTGTCGCTGGCGCTCAACCCGCTCGCCGCGCTGCTCCCCGGGCACCTTCCCCACGGCTCGTGGCTCCTGCTGTCCTCCTCCGCGGCGCTCGCCGCTCCGCCGCGCAGGTGGGCCCACTACACCGCAGCCCGGGCCGCTCTGGAGTCCTACGCCGACTACTGCGCCGCCCACCACGGTCTGCGCACCCTCGTACTCCGTCCGCCCGGGATGCTCACCACGCTCGCTGACAGTCCGACCAGCCGGCTGACGGCGGTCCGCCCGGAGCAGGTCGCCGCCGCCTGCCTCGACTGGATCACGGCCGCTGCCGGAGCACCGGGTGCCGCCGAGACCCTGGCCCTGGAACGCTCCGGCCGGACCGTCGTACCCCGGGTCGCGCGGCGGCGGCCGTGAGCCGTGGACGGAGACATCCGTCACACCGGTCGTCCGCCCCATCGCGCCGAACGCACGGCAGCGGCCCGATCCGGGCAAAAGCCCCCCCGTCAAACAACCCGATGAATCGATCTGATGTTTGACGAGGCCTTTATTCTCACGGCAAAATCCCGTTGCTTGTGACCTCCTTGTCTCAAGACCGCCCCAAGGCTCCCCCCAGACCGGCCCTGCCACGTGCCCTCCGCTCGCGCGGCACGGTGGCCGAACTGTTCGCCGGCCGCGACAACAGCCTCGGGCTGCTGCGTCTGCTGATGGCGGGCTCGGTGATCTTCTCGCACGCGGGCGCGCTGGGCTTCGGCGGCGGCAGCCTGCTGATCCGTTCGTTCCACGGCCAGACGAACCTCGGGAACCTGGCCGTCTACGGCTTCTTCGTGCTCTCCGGCATCCTCGTCACCCGCAGCGGCGCCCGCCTGGGCATCGGCCGCTTCATGTGGCACCGGGCGCTGCGCCTGCTCCCCGGCCTGTGGGCCTGCCTGCTGGTCACCGGCCTGGTCCTGGTCCCGCTCGTGTACTACCGGATACACGGCGGCACGCTCGCGGGGTACTTGCACCACGTCGAGAGCCCGTTCACCTACCTCCTGAACAACCTGTTCGCCGGCGAGTACCAGACCGACATCGCCGGCACCATGCACGACGGCGTCGCCAAGAACCTGATCTTCGACCCGGAGCTCAACGGGTCGCTCTGGTCGCTCAAGTACGAGATGCTCTGCTACGTCGGCGTGGCCCTGCTCGGCTGGTCCGGCGTCCTCCAGCGGGCCCGGCGCCTGGTGCTGGTGCTGACCGGCGCGGTGGCCCTGGTGGTGCTCGGCGACGCCCTGCCCACCCGCTACCTCGACCCGCGCGCCGTGCCCCGCCCCTGGGAGTCGATCCCGCACCTCGGCGCGGTGAACCTCAGCTACCTGCTCTACCTGGTGCTCGCCTTCGCGCTCGGCGCGCTGATCGAGCTCTACCGCGACCGGATCCCGGTCAACGACGCCCTCGGCGCGCTGAGCGCCGTCACCGTGGTCGCCACCCTGCTCGGGGGCTGGTTCTTCGTCGCGGGCCTGCCCGCCTTCGCGTACCTGCTGGTCTGGCTGGCGATCCGGCTGCCCCGGCCGCTGCGCCGGATCGGCGCCAAGAACGACTACTCGTACGGGCTGTACATCTACGGCTTCCCCGTCGAACAGCTGCTGTCCGGGCTCGGCGCCGCCCGGTTCGGCCGGCTGGGCTACAGCGTCCTGGCCTTCGCGCTGACCCTGCTGCTCGCCGCCGTCTCCTGGCACCTCGTCGAGCGCCCGGCGCTCCGGCTGAAGGACATCGGCCGCCGCCGGAACGGCACCCCCAAGGGCGGCGTCCAGCCTCCCAAGGCGCCCGCACCCGCCGAGCAGCTCCAACCCGTCTGACGGCTCCGGCCCGCACAGCGGTTCCGGCCCGCCCGACAGCTCCGGCCCGCCCGCCCGGCAGCCGCCGCCCCGCCCCGCCCTCCCCCGGAAGGCGGGGCGGCCGCGCTTCAGCGCTCGGGCCGCCGGGGCCGGCGGGCCGCCAGCTGCTCCCGCGCGGTCTGCCACTTCTCCCGCGTCTGCGCGATCAGCTGGTCCCACTCGCGGCGGACCTCGTCGTCCGCCGGGCGCTCGCCCCGCGCGATGCGGTCCAGCTCGTCCCGCACCTCCCGCCCGGCCACCGCCGAGCAGACGAGGACGAACATCACCCCGAAGAGGGCGGAGACCAGCGCGAAGACCGCGCCCATCGCACCGTACTGGTCGGCCGAGGAGCTGAACAGGCGCGGCAGGTACACCGCGGCCCCCACCGAGTACGCGGCCTCCACCACCGCCCCGACCAGGCCGAACGGCAGCAGCTCCCACCAGCCGACCCGCTTCGCGGAGAGGACCCGGCCGCTCCACATGAGGAAGGCCGCGGTCAGCGGAGCCTGCGCCGCCGCCGCGCCCAGGGCCAGCCGCCCCTGCCCCAGGACGGACGACAGCCAGGCCGCGGCGGTGAGGTAGACGAGCAGGCCGCCGATCCACCGCAGCCCGTTGACCGTGTTGCGGACACTCAGCGGCGGCAGCTCCCAGGCGTGCTCGAACAGCCGCTGGACGGCCCGCGAGAAGCTCAGCAACGACACCGCCAGGAACAGCAGCCCGAACACGCCGACCCCCGTGCCCACCTCCGCGCTCGGCGAGAAGACGTACTGCACGGCCTCCGCGCCGCCCCCGGTGAGCCGGTACCGGTCGATGATGCGGTGCGCGGTGTCCCTGGACCCGGTCCGCGCCAGCACCACCCCGGAGACGATCACCAGCGGGATCACGGCCGAGAACGCGCTGGAGGCCAGGGCCATCGAACGGTCGAAGCCCACCAGCCGCTGGAACCGGTTGACCAGGCGCAGCGCGAACGCCGGCCGCAGCCAGAAGGTCAGGGCGCGCAGCAGGCTCTCACGGGTGACCAGCGCCTTCCCGCCCTCTCTCGTCGTCCGGTCCGGCTGACTCGCCAATCGCTAACCCCTGGTACCGCCGGGGAAACCGGCTTCACCCGCGCGGTGCAACCGGCGGCCGGCGGCCGCCGCCGCGCCGACCTGCACCGCCGTACCGGCGCGCGTTCCCGACGCGTCCACGCCGCTGCCGGGCGGTATTCACCTCAGCCGTCTTTCGGCCAACCGTGCGAAAGGTCTGTTCGCGACCGCGGTGCCCCCCTAGAGTGGCCGCGATCCTCCACAAGTGACCTTTTCTTCACGCCGGTTCACCGGACCTTCACATCGGTCGACCGGCCCCGGAACGTTCAGCGCAGCCTGTTCCCACCATCGAGCCGGAAGGGCCGGGCCCGTGTCGCAGGCGTTCCAGTCCCCCGGCTTCGCCGCGCTGGCGGCCGACCGCGCGGTCGAGACGCGGCTCGTCGACGAGCGCTGGCAGGCCGTGGCCTGGGACCTCGGGACGGGGCGGCGCCGGGTCGTCACCGACCGGCCGGGAGGCGTCCACCTGAGCGAGATCGAGCCGGACGGCGACGCCATCTGGTGGTTCGACGCCGACGGCTCCGGTGAGGGCCGGTGGCGGCGCGAGCCGTTCGCGGGCGGACCGGGCGGAGCGGCGCTGCACGGCGTGCCGCCCGGGCGGGCCTACGGCGTCGCCTTCGACCGGACGGGCGCCCTCGCGGCGGTGGCCGTCGGCGTCGACGGCGCCACGCACTGCTACGTCGGGCCGCCCGCGGGCCGGGCCCGGCTGGTCGGTTCGGCGCCGGGGTACCTGAGCCTGGCCGACCTGTCGCCGGACGGCCGGCTGCTCGCCCTCGGCGGCTGCCCCGACGGGGACGACGCCGTGCTCCTGTGGCCGACGGACGGCCTGGCGGACAGTGAGGCGGACAGCCGGGCTGACAGCGAGGCGGGCAGTCGGCCGAACAGTGCGCCGGACGGCCGGACCGACGGCGAGGCGGACGCCCGCACGCACGGCCCGCTGCGGATCGCCGGGGACCACCGACGGCGGCTCTGGCCGATCGAGTTCAACCCGCTCCCGGGGCCCGAACCGGAGCTGCTCCTGGTGGTCGAGGAGGACGAGCGGTACACCGTCGCCACCTGGCGGGCGAGCACGGGCCTGCGAAGACACCCGGGGCTGTCGTTCGACTCCCAGATATCCGCCGGCTGGTACCAGGGCCCGCGCGGGGTGCTGGTCCAGCACGAGCGGGCCGGGCGGAGCCGGCTCCTCCTCGCCGACCTCGACCCGCCGGCCGGCCAGGCCCCGGCCACCCGCGAGCTCCGCACACCCGGCGGCACCATCCACGACCTGTCCAGCGCCCCGGACGGCACCCTGCACTGCGTCTGGAGCCGGGAGTCGACCCCGCCCCGCCCGCTGGTCCTGCGCCCCGGCGCGGAGGAGGCACGGCACCCCGGTCCGGACCAGGGCGACACCTCGCGCAGCCGGCGCTGGACGCCCCGGCCGTACGGGCGGATCCACAGCTTCGTCAGCACCCCGGCCGGCCCGGGCCCGTGGCCGACCCTCTTCCTGGTGCACGGCGGCCCCGCCACCCACGACCGGGACTCCTACGACCCGCGGGTGAACGCCCTGGTGGAGCACGGCTACGCGGTGGTGCGCACCAACTACCGCGGCTCCACCGGCTACGGCGCCCGCTGGCAGCACGACTACGGGCACCGGGTCGGGCTGGCGCAGGTCGAGGACCTGGCCGCCGTCCGCGCGGAGCTGGTCGCCGACGGTACGGCGCTCGCCGAGCGCACCGGCCTGTGCGGGTTCTCGTGGGGCGGCTACCTGACCCTGCTGGCGATGGGCGCGCAGCCGGAGCTGTGGTCGCTCGGCATGGCCGCCCAGCCGATCGCGGACTACCCGGCCACCTACCGCACCACCACCCCCGCCCTGCGCGAGGTCGACCGGCAGCTCTTCGGCGGGACCCCGGACGAGGTCCCCGAGCGCTACCGCGCGGCCGACCCGCGGGCGTACGTGCACCGGGTCCGCTCGCCCGTCCTGCTGGTCGCCTCGCGCACCGACGAGCGGTGCCCGCCCGGCCAGGTCGCCGGGTACGCCGAGGACCTGCGCCGGCTGGCGGTGCCGCACGAACTGCTCTGGGTGGACGGCGGCCACTACAGCCGCCGGACCGCCGACCACCGATCGGTGCTGGCCGCGATGGTCCGGTTCGCCGGACACGCCTGGCCCCCACCGCTCCCCCGGCCACCTGGGGGCGACCGCCCCGAGGTACCCGACGATCCGCTGGAAGGAGGTGAACAGCCATGAAGCGACGCAGCATTCAGAACGACCCGATCAGCACCCCGGAGCGTGACCGGGGCGCCGTGGTGGTCCAGAACTTCGCGCTCGACATCACCAAGGCCGCACCGGTCACGCCTGCCCTCAAGGGGCAGCCGAAGCCGAAGCCGGAAGCCAAGAAGTGACCCACCGCCGCTCCGGGGCGCCGGCGGTGCCCCCGGGCGGCCCCACCACCCCCCCACCCCCCCCGACCCACAGAAGTGGCCCCCAAGCGGATAGCCGGTGTCATATAAACAAAA
>NZ_JBHTRF010000126.1:0-15070 GCF_042796115.1 Kitasatospora sp. NPDC056446
CGCCCGCCCTCCGCCGCAGGGCGGCACCCGCGCCCACCAGCGCGGTGGCGCCCAGGGCCGCCGCGGCCGTCACGGCCGGCAGCGCCGAGCCGCCGCCCGTCGCCGGCTGCGGCGCGGCCACCGGCTGCGCGGCGGCGTCCGGCAGCGCGGCGGCGTCCGCCTGGTAGCCGCCGCCCTCGCCCGCCCGGTCGTACGCCGAGCCGGGCAGCTTGTCCCCGTACCGCTGGTGCACCAGCTGCTGGTACGCGGCCAGCGTCACCCCGCCCGTGCCGACCGAGCGCCGGGCCTCGTCGTCCAGCGGCAGCACCCGGCCGTCGCGCAGCACGTACCAGGCGTTGACCTGCGGCTCGCGGAAGGCGGTACCGCCGCCGCTGCCCGCCGCCTTCGCCGCGTAGTCGCTCTCGTCACCGCCCGAGGCGATGTTCACGACCCGCCAGGCACCGCCCTGCCGGGCCGTCCAGACCGAGGCGGTCTGCCCGTCCGCCGCGACCACCTTGCTGGCGGTGAACTCGGCCTTCGCCACCGGCGCGCCCGGGGTGCCGGCCACGAAGCCTGCGTCCAGGACGTACACCGGCACGGTGTCGCCGGCCAGTCGCGGCGCCGACGCGCTCGCCGCCCGCGCCTCCTCGGCGGCGCCGATGGTCAGCTGTTGCGTCGGCGGGACGCCCTTGCGGGCGAAGAAGTGGCCGACCTTGTCGAGGACCGCCGGGTCCTGGGCCGCGCTCCGGGCCTGGGACAGTTCGACGGCCGGCAGCGCGGCCGGGGCCTGGGCCTGCACCTGGGCCGCCGGGGCGGGTACCGGTGCGGGTGCGTCGGCCCGCGCGGCCGGGGCGAGTGCCAGCGCGAGGCCGGCGGTGAGCAGGGCGCCCGCGGCGGCCCGACGGAGGCTGGTGTTCTCGGTCATGGCCGCCCTCACGCGCCGATCCGGTACAGGGAGTGGGTCCACGAGAACGTGTCGTTGTTCACGTAGTACCAGTAATCCGCCCAGTTGTAGCGGTAGTTGGACGGCCACGGGTCGCCCCAGTAGACCCAGTTGTTCCCGGTGTCGTAGCCGTACAGGACGTGCATGTGCCCGCCGCCCGAACTCCACTGGATGCGCGTCTCCACCGGCCGGTTCGCGTCCACTTCGGACTGGACGGTGCTGTAGCGCAGGTAGCCGGTGACGTACGAGCCCGGGTTGATGCCGACCCGGTTCAACCCGTTCTGCACATCGGCCAGCGTGGCCTGGCTGTTGGGGCAGCCGGAGTCCGTCGCACGGCCGAACGCGGCGTTGCAGAACTGGTTCTGGCTGTAGTTGTAGCCGAACCAGGTGGCGATGGTGTTCCCGCTCGCCGCCCAGCACCAGTTGGTCTGCTGTTGCTGCTGCATGGTGATGTTGAGCTTCTTGAAGGTGCCGGCCTGATCGGCCGTGCTGCCGGGCGCGGCGGCCTGGCGGACCTGGTGCGCGGCCCGGTCCTGGAGCGGGGCCCGGCCTTGGGCGGGTGCGGCGATCGCGGGCGCGGCCGCCACGGCGGTGAGCGCCGGGCCCAGTACGCCGAGGGCGAGCAGCGAGACCGCGCGGCGCAGCCGTATCCGTGGAACTGGCATGGGGGAATGCCTCCTTGCACGAGTGCAGCGAGGTGCTGTGTGGGGGCGCGGTCCGGATCGCGTCCCGAGCATCGCCCCTCGCCGGAGGCCGGTCAACGGCCGCCGGACCGGCCCGGACCGGGGTGTGAACGGCCCGGCACCGCTGTGAACACCGCCCGGAGAGCCCCCGCGCAACAGGCGCGGACCGGTGACAAACCGCCGCACCGATGTGAATATTCACGGTCAAAAGCCGGTCCCGTCGGTGCCCCGCCAACCGGCCCGTCCGCCCCCAGGAGGCCGCCATCCACCGGAGCGATCCAGCCGACCTCGCCGCCGCCCTGCGCACCGGCCCCTTCCACCTCGCGCTGCGCACCGCCATCACCGCCCGGGGCCTCGCGCTGCACCGGATCCGCCGCCACCTCGCCCTGCGCGGCGTGCACGTCGGACTCACCAGCCTCAGCTACTGGCAGCAGGGCCGCCGGCGCCCCGAACGCCCCGAGTCACTGCGCGCCGTCGCCGCCCTGGAGGACGTCCTCGACCTGCCCGAGCACTCCCTCACCCGGCTGCTCGGCCCCCGCCGCGCCGCCGACAGCGCCCCCACCGGACCGCCCGTACGGCCCTACCGCGACCTCATCTCCCCCGCCGCCGCCGTCGACGACCTCCTCCTCACCCTCGCCGGCCCCCGCGACACCGGCCTGCACACCGTCACCCACATCGAGCGCATCCGCATCGGCGCCGACCGCCGGCTCACCCGCCGCGACTCCCAGCACGCGCTGCGCGCCCACCGCGACGGCATCGACCGCTACCTCGCGCTCTACCAGGGCGACCCCGGCAGCGACATCACCCGGGTCGGCGTCCGCGCCGAGGAGAACTGCCGCCCCGGCCGGATCCGCCGCGACCGGGCCCACCACCTGCTCGCCGCCGAACTCCTGCTCGACCGCCGCCTCCGCGCCGGCGACACCCACCTGCTCGGCTACGGCTTCGACGACGCGCCCTCCCCCGACCCCAGCTGCGAATACGTCCGCGGCTTCAACTCCGGCGCCGGCCAGTACGTCCTCCAGGTCACCTTCCACCCCGCCGCCCTGCCCGTCCGCTGCCACCGCTTCGCCCTCCGCTCGCCGGGAGAATCCCCGTACGAGAGCGAGGAGTTGACCCTCGACGGACACCACTGCGTGCACCTGGTGGCGACGGCGCTGCGGCCGTGCATCCTGGGGATCCGGTGGGACTGGGAGTGACGGCGGCCGTCGGCGCGCGGGCCCGCCGGATCCCTGCAACTCCGCTACCGGGCCCGGAAGTCCAGGCTGAGGTAGTCCTCGACCGGCCGGTACCCGATCTGCTGGTAGATCGAGTTGCTGGTCGGGTTGGACAGGTCCGTGTACAGCAGCACCTCGGTGGCGCCGCCGGTCAGGACGTGGGCGGAGGCCGCGGCGGTGACGGCGCTGCCGTAGCCGTGGCCCCGGTGGCCGACGGGGGTGTAGACCGGGCCGATGCGGGACATCCCGGCGAGCACCGGGCTGGTGCCGGCCAGGGCGACCGGGGTGTCCCCGTCCTGCCACAGGTGCAGGCCGCCGGCCGCGATCTTCTCGTCGACCGCCCTCGGGACGTCGGGCAGGCCGACCCCGGCCTCGACCAGGAACTCCTCGTACCAGCGGATCACCAGCTCGCGGTCGGCCGGTCCGGCCAGCCGGTGCCGGCCCGCGGGCGGACGCGGCGGGTCGGTCAGCCGTCCGAGCCGGTAGAGCCGCTCCTCGACCCGGTCAGCCTGCTCGGCACCGGTGGCCGCCGTCCACGCGGAGGCGAAGGCGCGGACCGCGTCGGCACCCCCACCGACCCCGTTCACGGTCGTGAAGCCGGCTCCGGCGGCGGCCAGTCCTTCGGCCAGCCCGGCGGCGGCGGCCTCCGACATGGCGGAGAGCCGGGGGGCGAACGGCGGCGTCTGCAGGAAGGCGCCGTCGACCGGGCCGCCCTCCTCGGCCCGCCACCAGCCGAAGACCGGTGCGTCGCCGAACGCGTCGAGCCCGGACTCGGCCAGCCGGTGCGCGATGGTGATCAGGACGGTGTTCTCGGCGGGGCGGGAGGCCAGGAAGGCGCCCGCCCGGTCACGGAACTCGTCGAGGGAGGTGCTGAAGGTCCAGGTCATGGCCCATGTTCCCCTCGCCCCGACCGCGCCCGCCACCGATTATCCGACCACCGTCGGACACCCGGCACGGGCCGCCCGGCCGCCGCCTACCGGACGACCACGCCCAGCCGCTCCGCCAGCACCGCCGGGTCGGTGGTCGGCGCGTCACAGGCGAAGTGGCGGCAGACGTACGCCGCAGGCGCCCCGCCGACCAGCGGCCGGTCCGCCAGCAGCGGCACCTCGGACTCCCCCGGCGCGCCCACCGCGAGGACGGCGCCGGGCGCCGTCCCGAGCAGGGCCGCCCGCCGCAGCGCGGCCGTGGCCGGGTCGTCGGCCGGGCCGAGCACGGCGACCTCGCGCGGCCCGTCCAGCAGCGCCTCGGCGACGGCGAGGCCCCAGCCGATGAAGCGCGGCGCCCGCCCGGCGAGCGCGCCGACCACGCCGAGGGCCCGCTCGGCGGCCGTCCGGTGCCGGTCGGAGCCGGTGTACGCGGCGTAGGTGAGCAGGGCGCCGGCGGCGGCGGTCCAGCCGGACGGGGTGGCGTTGTCGGTCGGGTCCTGCGGGCGGCGGATCAGTTCCTCGGCGTCGTCGGCGGTGTCGTAGAGCGCGCCGGTGGCCTCGTCGGCGAAGTGCTTGAGGACGGTGTCCAGCAGGCCGCCGGCGAGCTGCAGCCACTCCGCGGCGCCCGTCACGGCGTACAGGGCGAGGAAGCCTTCGGCGGTGTCCGCGTAGTCCTCCAGGACGCCCGCGTTGGCGCCGGCCCGGCCGTCGCGGGAGGTGCGCAGCAGCCGGCCGTCGGCGGTGAGGTGGACGGCGAGCAGCAGGTCGGCGGCCCGTTCGGCGGCCTCGACCAGGTCGGGGCGGTCCAGCAGGGCGCCGGTCTCGGCGAGTGCGGCGATGGCGAGGCCGTTCCAGGCGGCGACCACCTTGTCGTCCCGGGCCGGGGCGGGGCGGGCCGTCCGGGCCTCCGCCAGCCGGGCGCGGATCGCCTCGTACTCGGCGAAGTCCTCGGCGGACCGCCCGGACTCCGCTGGTCCGCCGGATTCCCCTGGCCCCCCGGACTCCCCGGATCCCCCCGGCTCGGCGAGGAGTTGGAGGACGGAGGTGCCGTGCTCGAAGGTGCCGTCGGCGGTGACGGTGAACAGCCGGGCGGCGGTGGCCGCATCGGCGGGACCGAGCAGGTCGACCAACTGGCCTGGCTCCCACACGTAGTAGGCGCCCTCGGTGGACTGCCCGCTCTCCTCGTCCAGGCTGTCGGCGTCCAACGCGGAGGCGAACGCGCCTTCGGGTGTGCGGAGTTCGCGCAGCAGGAAGTCGGCGGTGGAGAGCGCGACCCGCCGGGCGAGCCCGGACCCGGTGGCCCGCCACAGGTGCAGGTAGGCGCGCAGCAGCAGGGCGTTGTCGTAGAGCATCTTCTCGAAGTGCGGCACCACCCAGCCCGCGTCGACCGAATACCGGGCGAACCCGCCGCCGAGCTGGTCGTGGATGCCGCCGCGCGCCATCGCCTCACCGGTGCGGACGGCCATCTCCAGCGCCGCCTCCGAACCGGTGCGCGCGTGGTGGCGCAGCAGGAACTCGATGACCATGGCCGGCGGGAACTTGGGCGCGCCGCCGAAACCGCCCCGGGCCTGGTCGAACTCGCGGCTGAGGGTGGCCAGCGCCTGGTGCAGGTCGGCCTCGCCCGGCGGGTGGTGGGCGCCGGCCGAGTAGACGGCGGCCCGCTGGGCCAGGTCGGCCCGGATCCGCCCGGCGACCTCGCCGACCTCCTGCCGCCGGTCCCGCCAGGCCGCGTCCACGCCTTCCAGCACCTGCCGGAACGACGCCATCCCGTGCCGGGGCTCCGGCGGGAAGTAGGTGCCGAAGTAGAACGGCTCCTTGTCGGGCGTGAGGAAGACCGTCATCGGCCACCCGCCCTGCCCGGTCGCGGCCTGCACCGCCTCCATGTAGACGGCGTCGACGTCCGGGCGCTCCTCCCGGTCGACCTTGACCGCGACGAACCGCTCGTTCAGGTACCCGGCGAGCCCGGCGTCCTCGAAGCTCTCGTGGGCCATGACGTGGCACCAGTGGCAGGCCGCGTAGCCGACGGACAGGAGCACCGGCACGCCGCGCCGCTCGGCCTCCGCGAAGGCCTCCGGCCCCCACGGCCACCAGTCCACCGGGTTGTCAGCGTGCTGGAGCAGGTACGGCGACTGCTCGCCGGCCAGTCGATTCATGCCGGTATCGTCGCACGATCCGCGGCGGCGGGCCGGGACCGTCCGGGGCCGCCGCGCTCGGGGCCCGGGCCGGCCTGACGCGGCGTCGCCCGGTCAGGAGATGGACCGCAGCCGGCCGTGGGACTGGCGCTGGAGCTGGTCGATGGCCTGGGCCGACCGGTCGCACGCGGGGAGGAAGACGACGAGTTGCTGGTCGTCCATGGGCAGTTCGAGCATCTCGCGGGTCAGGCGCAGCTCGTGTCCGCCCGGGTGGCTCAGCCTGAGGACGCCGGGGCGCGGTACGACGTGGCGGCAGAGCCGGTTGGTGAACTCGGGCCCGGCGGCGGGGATGAGCTCGGAGGTGAGCCATTCGAGGTTCTCCAGCGACGGCGCCTGCCACAGGTCGAAGGCCTGCTCGTCCGCGATGTCGTCCCAGTCGGTGAAGAAGGTCCGGGCGCGGGGGTCGGTGAACAGGTAGCGGTTGAGGTTCGGCCGGGCCTGGTCGAGGAGTCCGGTGCCGCTGGTGACCGCCTGGTAGCCCGTGGTGTGGGCGAGGATGTCCCCGAGCCGGTTGGTCACGATGGCGACGCCGGGTTCGAGCAGGCGGAGCGTCTGCAGGACCGACGGCCGCACGTGCCACGGCGGTGGCACGGGCCTGATGTGGACCGCGCATTCGTCGCTGGCGATCTTCGCCAGGTAGCGTAGGTGGTTGCGCTCCGAGGCGTTGAGGCAGAGTGCGTCGGCGAGCGAGTCGATGACCGCGCGCGACGGATTGCGGTCGCGCCCTTGCTCGATACGGGCCAGGTACTCGACGCTGATACCGGCTCGGGCGGCGAGGTCCAGGCGGCGGAGTCCGGGTGCGCGACGGCGGTCGTACCTCTGCAGGCCGAGGAGTTCCGGCTGGGTGCTGTCGCGCTTGGCGCGGATGAACTTCCCTAACGGCGTCTCCATCCCGCCAGGCTACCGGTGCCGGCCGGTGCGCGGGGCGGCTTGGGAGGACTGCCGACGGCGAGACCCGAACCGCCTGCGGCGAGACCCGAACCGCCCGCGGCAAGGCCCGAACCGCCAACGGCGAAGCCCGAACCGCCCGTGCCGAGGGTGGCCCTGGCGGGGCTAGCCTCCGTGCGGCCTGGTTAGCGCCACCGGGGGAATTGATGATGATGGTCATGGACACAAAATCGACATCGACACGGCGTTCCGGACAGGCGTTGTTGGTATGGGGGCTGCTCGTGGCAGCGGCCAACCTCCGGGCGAGCTTGACCGGTGTCGGACCGCTGCTGGACCGCGTGCAGGACGACCTGGGGCTGGCCCCGGGCGTCCTCGGCATGCTGAACACGCTTCCGCTGCTGGCGTTCGCGGCACTGTCCCCGATGGTGCCCCGGCTCGCCGCGCGGTGGGGGAGCGAACGGCTCCTGGGCGGTGCGCTCGTCGTGCTGGCGGTGGGGATCGCGGTTCGCTGGGTGCCCTCGGTGGTCAGCCTGTTCGCGGGAACCGTACTGATCGGGGCGGGCATCGCCGTCGGCAACGTCCTGCTGCCGAGCCTGATCAAGCGTGACTTCCCCACCAAGGTGGGGATGCTGACCAGTGCCTACGCGACGGTGATGGGCGGTGTCGCCGCGGTCGCGTCCGGGGTGGCGGTGCCGATCAGCGAGTCCGCCCCGGGCGGCTGGTACACCGCGCTGGGGTGCTGGGTCGTGCTCGCGCTGGTGGCCGTGCTGCTGTGGCTCCCCCAGATGCGCAACGCGCCGCCCGCCCCGCAGGCCGCGCGCGGGCAGCACCGGCTGCCCTGGAACTCCGGCCTCGCGTGGGCGGTCACCGCGTTCATGGGGCTGCAGTCCTTCGGCTTCTACGTGATCGTGACGTGGCTGCCCCGGGTCTTCCAGGACCACGGTGTCAGCGCGGCCGAGGCCGGATGGCTGCTGTTCCTGTTCCAGGCGGTCGCGGTGGTGACCAGCCTGGCGGTGCCGGGCGCCCTGCGCTGGGCACGTGACCAGCGGGCGCTGGCGGCGGTCTGCTCGGCCACGCTGCTCGTCGGCTACCTCGGGCTCGTGGTGGCCCCGGACCTGACGGTGCTGTGGTGCATCGTCCTCGGCCTGGGCGGCGGGGCCTGCCTGGTGCTCGCGCTCGCGTTCCTCGGCATGCGTGCCCAGGACGCGGCCGGGGCGGGCGCCCTGTCGGCGATGGCCCAGTCGATCGGCTACCTCCTGGCGGCCGCCGGGCCGGTGGTCTTCGGGCTGCTGCACACCTCCGGTTCCGGCTCCGGCTGGAAGGGCCCGCTGGTGCTGATGTGCGTGGTCGCGGCCGCCCAGACCGTGGTCTCGCTGGTGGCCGGGCGCGGCACGGTGCGGCCGTCCGGGACCGCGGAGCCCAGCCGGGCGCCTTCGGCACCGGAGCCCGCCGCGTCTCCCGGACACTGACGTCCGGAGACGGCTGGATCCAGCGCACCACCAACGGGGGAAAGGTGTTGTCGGATGAGCATGCTGATCGAGAACGAAGTCCGCGCGGACCTGCGGGACCGCGCGGCCGAGGCGGGCGCTGAGGCTGCCCGGCTCGGGGCCGGGTCCGGAGTCCGGGGCCCGGCCGCCGGACCGCGGGAGGCCCTGGTATGACCGGGCGCCCGGTCGGTTCCCCCCGGAGAGGTCGCCGCGTTCGCGGCCGGACCCCCGGGCCGCACCGGCCCTCCCACGCCGCGCCGGCGGCCCCGCGGCCGTCGGGGACCGGTTCACCCGGCCGGAGGTGCCTCGCTCTCACGGAGTTTGACCGTCACCCCGACCCAGCGGTCGAGGAGTTCCGCGGCGTCGCCGCTGTCGACGGCCCGGGCGGCCCGCGCCATGGCGGCCCCCAGCCGCTCCGTGAGCGGTGCGGTGTCGGGGGCCGCTGCGGCGAGCCCCGCCGCCGCGGACAGCAGGATGGCGTCACGGACCGGGCCGCGGGCGCCGGCCAGCACCCTCCGGGTGATCTCCGCGTTGTGTTCCGGGCTGCCGCCGCGCAGGGCGTCCAGCGGTGCCTGCGGGACGCCGAGGTCCTCCGGGTCGAAGACTTCCTCGCGTACGGTCCCGTCCTGAACCACCCACACCCGGGACGTCGTGCCGACCGTCAGTTCGTCGAGCCCGTCGTCGCCCCGGAAGACCAGCGCGGAGCGGTTCCGGCGGGCCAGCACTCCGGCGACGATCGGGGCCATCCGGGCGTCGGCGACGCCGACGGCGGCCGCGTGGGGCGCCGCCGGGTTGGTCAGCGGGCCCAGCACGTTGAAGGCCGTCGGTACGCCGAGCCGTCGGCGCACCGAGGACGCGTGGCGCATCGCGGGATGGAACAGCGGGGCGAAGCAGAAGGCGATGCCCGCTTCGGCGAGCACCCACGGCACCGTCGCCGGCGGCAGGTCGATGACGACGCCCAGCTCTTCGAGCAGGTCCGCCGAGCCGCAGGCCGAGGAGGCCGAGCGGTTGCCGTGCTTGACGATGCGCGCGCCCGCCGCTGCCGCCACGATCGCCGAGACCGTGGAGATGTTCACTGTGCGGGCCATGTCCCCGCCGGTGCCGACGATGTCCAGGACCGGCTCGTCCGTCCGTACCCTGACGGCGTGCTCGTCCATGGCGCGGACCAGGCCGTCGAGCTCCGCGACGGATTCTCCCTTTGACCGCAGGCCCACGAGCAGGCCTGCCAGCGTGACGTCGTCGACGACGCCGCGCATGACCTCGCCCATGGCCCACTCCGTGTCGACCCCGCTGAGGTCCCGGCGGTCCGTGAGCGCCGAGAGAATATCCGCCCACCGATTCCGAGTCGTGTCGGATGCGGTCGCCTGACCGGTCATCGCTACTCCTTCACTGACCATTTGCATGGAGCATCGCGGCCGACAACGGCGTCAGCCAAGTCCATTTCACTCTTCCGCGAGCAGGCCAATTCCGCGCTGAAGAGAAATTCGTCCCCGACCGGGATCCGAACTCGTGACGTCGGATCTGCCGTGGGGATTTCACGTCGGCCGGAAGGCCGGCGTCGACGGGGGAATAATGCTGCCGATCGCCATAAACCGGAAGCTACCGCTGCCCATAACCACACAGATCCAGGCGGCCATCCGCGAACGGATAGAGGACGGGACGCTGCACCGGGGTGTCCGGCTGCCGTCGAGCCGGGACCTCGCCGGTGACCTCGGGGTCTCGCGCAGTGTCGTGGTCCAGGCCTACGAGCAGTTGGCCGCCGGCGGGTACCTGCGCTCCACCCAGGGTTCGGGCACCAGGGTGGCGACCCACCTGCCGAACCGCCTGCCGACCGCCGACCGGGGCGCGGCCGAACCGGCCCGGGCCCCGGAGGCCCGCTACGACCTGCGGGTCGACGCGACGACCTCGGCCCTGTTCCCGTCCCGCGAGTGGCTGCGGGCCTACGAGTACGTGGGGCAGTCGATCGGCGGCGCCGGCCCCCGGCGGCACCCGGTCGGCGATCCGGAGCTGCGGGAGGAGCTCGCGGCCTACCTCGGCCGCTCGCGGGGGGTCCTGACGACCACCGCCGAGGTCAGCGTCACCGCGGACTTCAACCACACCGTCGACGTGGTGTGCCACGTCCTGCACGAACTCGGGGTCGACCACATCGCCGTGGAGAACCCCGGCGCGCCCTGGCAGGTCCGGATCGCCAAGCGGGCGGGGCTGCGGATCAGCGGGATCCCCGTGGACGACGAGGGCATCGACGTGGACGCCCTCGCCCGGTCCGGGGCGCGCGCCGTGCTGGTCACCCCGGTGTCGCAGGTGCCCACGGGGGCCGTGCTGTCACCGGAGCGCCGGGAGGCCCTGCTGTCCTGGGCCTCGGACGTGGACGGCTGGGTGATCGAGTACGACCGGGACGGGCACCTGTGGTTCGGTGCCGGCAGCGGGCCCCTCGCCCTGCAGCGCCACCTTCCGGAGCGGGTGATCTACATCGGGACGACCGGCGCGATGTTCGGCCCCTGCATACCGCTCGGCTGGGTGGCGGCGCCCGGCGCGGTGGCGGACCGGCTCGGCCGGACCCCGTTGGGCGTCCCGGACCCGCTCACCCAGCTGACCTTCGCCCACTTCATCTCGTCCGGAATGCTGGACCAGCACATCCGGGACATCCGGACCGTCCTGCGGGCCCGGCGCGCGGCCCTGCGGGACGCCGTCGAGGAACACCTGCCGGGCGCCCGGATGACCGGCGAACCGACGGGCATCCACGCCTACGTCCGGTTGCCCGAGGGCGTCGACGACGCGCGCCTCGCCGCCCTTGCCCGGGCGCAGTCGGTTCTCGTGCATCCCGGCAGGCACTTCCACGTCGGCCTCCGGTCGCCCTCGTCCGGAGTGGCGCTCGGCTACGGCGCGGTGCGCCGCAGCCTGCTCTCGGAGGCGGTCGCCGTGCTCGCCCGGACCATGGGCCAGGTCACCGGGAGGCCAGTGTCCTGACGCCGGCCTGGAGGTCCTCCGGCACCGTGGGCCGGCGCCGAACCGTCGGCGCCGGCCGGGGCACACGGCCGGCGCGCTCGCGGCCGTCCCCACCGGATTCGCGGCCACGGTGATGCCCGGTAATTCCGTCGTGGCGGGGGGCGGCACACTCCCGCCATCGGCGGCGAAAGCAGGCAACGGCGGAAAACGCCTGATCACCGGCCTTTCCGCTCGGAAACCACGACATCCCCCCGGTCGCGGCCGACCAGACCACTGACCGAGCCATCGGCCGGACCACTTGGGGAATTCATTGCGCCCCGGGCGGAGATCGTGTTGGTCTGCATTCATGACGAATTCGACCGCGCTGCGGCGGTCAAGCCTGCCCGGACCATGGAAGGAACAATGAAAACCGTAGGGATCGTAGGAGCCGGCGTCATCGGAGCCTGCCTGGCCTTCAGCCTCGCCCAGCGCGGGATGCGGGTGCACTGCGTGGAGCGCGCGGAGCCCGGCGGCCTGACCACCGATGCCAGCTTCGCTCGGCTGAGCGCGGTCCAGCAGCCGACGTACGCACGGTTCGAGCTGAGTCACACCGGGATGATCGAACACTTCCGGTTCGCCGAGCAGTTCTACTCGACCCCCTGGTGGCACCCCACCGGAAGCCTGGCCTGGGCCGACGACGAGGACGGCGCCGGCCCGTCCTTCGCGGACGTGGTCCGCCGCCTCGACTCCTGGGGCTACCGGACGTCCTGGTCCGACGCGGCCCGGGTGAACCGCGACCGGGAACCGGGCATCGCGTTCGAGGACCCCCGCACCCCGGTCGTGCTGTTCCCCGACGAGGCCTGGGTCGACGGGCCGCGACTGGTCTCCGAGATGCTGGGCGCGGCCGGGGCCACCGGGCGCCTGAAGCTGTGGAACGGCACGGTCGACGGCATCGAGGTGCACGGCGGCGAGGTGCGGGCCCTGCGCCTCGAAGACGGCGAGCGGATCGAGGTCGACGCCGTCGTCAACGCCGCCGGGCCGGGGATGCCCGCGGTGGCCGCGATGCTCGGGACGGCCCCGGTCGGAGGCGTCGCGACCCGCAGCAGCCTGGTGATCGACCTGATCACCGACGGCGACCCGGTGCGGCACGTCCTGCGCGGCGCGCAGGCCCACGCCAGGTCGGCGGGGCCGGGCCGGGTCCGCGTGCGGTCCGACCAGATCGACGCCCGTCTCCCGGCCGGCATCGGGTCCGACCCCGACGACGGGATCGTCAAGGACCTGCTGGAGCGCGCGTACCGCACGCTTCCGGTGCTCGAATCGGCCACGGTGGACCGGGTGCGGATCGGTACCGCCGTGTTCCCGGCGGACGGCTTCCCCAGCCTCGGCCCGCTGTCCGCCGTCTCCGGCTACTACGAGGCCTTCGCCAACAGCGGCATCACCCTCGCCCCGTTCATCGGGCGGACCCTGACCACCCACATCGCCACCGGGGAGGTCCACCCGATGTGGGCCCACTGCTCCCCCGACCGGTTGAGGACGGCCCGCTGAGCGCCCCGGAACCGCCGGGACGTCCCGAAGCCGTCAATCCGCGGCAGCACCGCAACCCGAGAGAAGGGGAAACATGTCTGCATTTCCAGAACTCCGGGAGCTGATCACGAGCTTCGTCTCCGAGGAGCCGCCGGAGATCCGGGAGATCCGCACGGGAACCGTCCACGACCTGCCCGGGTCGTACGGCCAGTACTTCACCGCCTGGGACTTCTCGAACAGCATCGTCCGCGACTACGCGATGAACCTCTACCAGCTGACGCGGATGGCGACGGACGAGAGCCTGTCCGTCGACAACCTGCTGACGGTCTTCCGCACGCTGGACCCCATCTACAGCACCTTCCTCGGCTACAACGGGTTCCCGACCCTGGCGAAGTACGCCGACCTGGTCGGGCAGCCGACGCAGAGCCGTGAGGAGTTCCTGGACCGGCTGACCACGTTCACCGAGTACGTGAACCGGCTGACGGCCTGGTCGCACCACTACTTCCCGTGGGACCTGGGCAAGGAGCGCTACCGCTACCCCGAGAACGGCGCCGCGGCGCTGCCGGAGCCCACCCCCGCGCCGGACTCCCTCGGGGACCCGCTCCAGCGGATCCCGGTCCGGCTCACCTGGCAGCCCCTGGGGGTGCAGGTCGACGCCGAGATCTACTCCGACCTCAACCCGGAGCTGTGCACCGACGTCCTCAAGGCCCTGCCGTTCACGGTCGTGCAGACCCACGCGGTGGTCAGCGGCGAGTCCATGTACGCCTGGGCCCCCCTGGTGAGCGTGGCGCCGACGCCGGTGCGCGAGCGCATCTGCGACGCGCCGATCGGCCGGCTCAGGTTCAGCCAGGCGACCGGCAACAAGGTCATCGTCCAGTACGGCCCGACGTCGGAGACGCTCAGCAGCCCCGTCCTCGGCAAGGTGATCGACAGCCACACCGACCGGCTCGCCGAGGTCGGCAAGGCCGTGTGGGAGAGCGCGTTCAGTTCGAAGGAGCTCATCTGGCTCACGGTGGAACGCCTCTGACCCCGGTCGGACGGACGGAACGTGCGGTCAAGCCGGAAAGGGTGAAGGAATGACGAGCAAACCAGCCAAACCGACCAGGGATCTGCTGTTCCCCGAACTGAGCGACGACATCGGGGCACGGATCGCCTGGTTCCAGCACATGCAGAAGAACGAGCCACTGCGGTTCCGCCCGGAGTACAACCTCTGGGAGGTGTTCCGGTACGACGACGTGCTGCAGGTCCTCAAGAACCCCAACGACTTCTCGGTGTCCAACAAGACCCACATGGGCCTGCCGTTCTCCTTCGGCCGGGCCGACATACCGGACCACCGCTTCCTGCGGGGGTTCGTGGCACGCTCCTTCCAGCCCAGCAGCATCGAGGGCCTGGCGCCGGAGTTCACGGCGATGGTCGACTCGCTCCTGGAGCCCGCCCTCGCCTCCGGGCGGATGGAGCTGCTCGGCGAGCTCTGCTACCCGGTCATGGAGCGCGCCGTCGGCCACATGTTCGGGCTCCGGATCCCCGGCGCCAACCGCTTCCGGGACTGGTCCGACCAGATGTTCGGCCAGCTCGTCGGGGTCCGTGACCCGGACCACGCCGACGTGGTCGACCTGTTCAAGGAGCAGCTCGACGACCGCAAGGCCAATCCGCGCGACGACCTCATGAGCGCACTGCTCGCCGAGCGCCGCAAGGACGACCGGCTGGCCGAGGAAAAGATCGTCCACATGTGCCTCGACCTGGCGACGGCCGGCAACGCGCCGCTGTCGCTGCTCCTGGCGTACGCCTTCAAGCGCTTCTGCGAGGACCCGGAGTTCTTCCAGACCCTGCGCCGCGACCCCTCGCTGATCCCCGGGGCCATCGAGGAGATCCTGCGGTTCGACTTCTCGTGGTTCAACCTCTGGCGCACGGCCCGGCACGACACCGTACTGGGCGGGCAGGAGATCAAGGCCGACCAGTACGTGGTGGTCTGGGACTCGTCGGCGAACTTCGACGAGAACTACTTCCCCCAGGCCGACCGGTTCGACATCAGGCGCTCCCCCAACCCCCACCTGACCTTCGGGCAGGGCATGTACATCTGCCTGGGCCTGCCGCTGGCCCGGGTGCTGGGGCGCGTCGTCCTGGAGCGCGTCGTCACCACGTTCGCCGACATGCGCTCCGACCCGGAGAACCCCATGCAGGCCCTGGAGAAGATGAAGGACTACATCGTCTCCCTCGACGTCGTCCTGACACCGTCGAAGGTGACCGTCTCCTGACACACCCGCCCCGGGCACCCGGGGCCGCGAAGGCCGCTCGCGGCGGCACCGAAG